>JAINCL010000347.1:0-22926 GCA_036574145.1 Deferribacterales bacterium
CAAATATAGACTTAACATTTGGATCTCTTAAGATGATCTCAAATCCTTTAGCAACTGTTTCAGCGGTTGCTCCTCCACCTACATCGAGGAAGTTGGCAGGGTTACCACCCTCATGTTTGATTATATCCATCGTAGCCATTGCAAGACCTGCACCATTAACCATACAGCCAACGTTACCGTCGAGTTTAACATAGCTGAGATTGTAGTTTGATGCTTCCAACTCTGTTGGTTCCTCTTCTGTAAGGTCTCTCATAGCCTGTGCTTCTGGTTGTCTGAACAGTGCATTATTGTCAAAAGACATCTTGGCATCAAGAGCGATGAATCTTTTATCGGATGTCCTAACAAGTGGGTTTATCTCCACCAATTCGGCATCGTAATCTTCAAATACTTTATACAACGATTGAACGAAATTGACAAATCTGTTTACATCATCCTTACTTAAATTTAGTGCAAAAGCAAGTTTTCGGGCATGGAATTGTTGAAAGCCTATAAGAGGATCGATATGTATCTTTATAATCTTTTCTGGTGTATTTGCTGCAACTTCTTCGATCTCCATCCCACCTTCTGTGGATGCTATAATAACAGGCATCTCCATAGCTCTGTCTAAAAGAATACTCAAATAAAACTCCTTTTCGATATCAACACCTTCTTCAATGTAAATTCTGTTTACTGTTTTCCCTTCTGGACCTGTTTGGTGTGTAACAAGCTTCTTACCTAACAACGACTTGGCAATAAGACCCACTTCTTCTGTACTTTTTGCGATCTTTACTCCGCCAGCTTTACCTCTTCCACCAGCATGGATCTGAGCCTTTACAACCCAGAGCTCCTTTTCACATCCAAGTTGTTGAGCAATTTTAACAGCGTTTTCTGCTTTAAATGCCACGTACCCTTTCGGTGTTGGAACTCCATACTTACGGAAAATATCTTTTGCCTGATGTTCATGAATATTCATAGCAACCCCTTATACGTTTAGTTTTATTAAAAAATAGATTTTACTATTTATAACTTTTATCAATAATTTTCAATATGTTTTTATGGATAACGATTTTTATAAAGTAATTTTAAATTGATTGGATATCTTTTTGTTTAGTTATAGTGAAAATAGTTTAAGTATGGCAAATAATGAGATCCCTCCGACTATAATAATTGAAAACGTTATTTTTATCAGGGGTAATGCAAGGTTTCTACCTCCAATGAAAAACGAAAGAAGATTTTTAATTATCGTATTTACAAAGGATGCTAAGAAAATACCGATTAGAGATATTTTTAACATAGAAATATTCAATGATGTTTTAGAGAGGAATATGGTAATTGCATCTACATCTGCAAAGCCTGAAAAGAGTCCAACGATTAAAATTCCGGTGTTACCGTAAAGCTCTTTCCCTTTCTCTGCAATAAATGAGATGATTGATAAAATCGATGCAAATTTGATGGAAGAGGATATTTCAATTGGATTTTTAATATTTATATTTAGATCCTTTTGGTAAATAAGATTACGCTTCAAAAAGATTAGATATAATGCAATAACCAGGGAGATGGTAAAGATTGGTATAAAAAAATATATGAAGTTTTTAGGGCTAAAAATGATGGTTAGTATAAATATCCTTATATACATTATAAGCCATGATATTATTATACCGAATATGAAAAAATTTTGATTGGTGCTGTTCTCTTTGTAGTATTTAGATAAACTAACTGTTACTGCTGTGGAGGAGACCAGTCCACCCATTATAGATGACAACAGAATACCTTTTTCTGTTCCAACAATTTTTATGGCGATATAACCCATAAAAGATATTGAAGCCAATATGATAACCATCTCAAAAATATCGGTGTAGGTAAGGGTAGTCCAGTTTCCAAGTGGTTGATCCGGGAGTAATGGATATATTACTGCAACAAGTAATAGAAATTTGATAAATGCTATAAACTCTTCTAATGAGATCTTTTTTATGAAATAATGTATCTGAGGTTTAAAATTTAAGATAATTACTAGTGTAATTGCAGATACGGTAGCGATGTAGCGATATCCATATGAAGCTACCATCGATATAACGAAAGCTGTCAGCATGGTTACTTCTGTCGTGATCCCGACATCTTTGCTAGAGTTAAATTTATAAACAGAAATCACGAATATAATAAACCCAATAAATGATACGATTAAAAAATATTGATTGATATTTATCGATAAAAATGATGAAAGAGCCGCAAATATTCCAACAATGGTGAAAGTTCTAAAACCTGCTATTCGAGTACCGTCATTGTCATTCCTTGATTGCCATCCTCTCTCTAAACCTATCAGTGAGGAGAGTATAACAGCTAAAATTAGATTTAGATAATTATCCATATAACCCTTTTATAGTATTTATATAGTAAATCATAAGAAAAAAGATAAAAAAATCAATAAAAAACCCAGGCTTTTAATCACCTGGGTTTAAAGTTTAGATTATTTTTTATTATAACAATGGAGCTATTATAAGTGAAACGATACTCATTAGCTTTATTAATATGTTTAAAGCTGGACCACTTGTATCTTTGAATGGGTCACCTACTGTATCACCTGTTACTGCTGCCTTATGGGCATCAGAACCTTTCTTTTCACCTTCAAGTTCACCTTTTTCTATATATTTTTTAGCATTATCCCATGCTCCACCAGCATTTGCCATAAGTAGAGCAAGTAACACACCAGAAAGTGTTGCGCCTGCAAGAGTACCACCAAGAGCCTCTTTACCGAAAATAAAACCCACCAATATAGGAGCTACTACAGCGATGATACCGGGTAAAACCATCTCTTTTAAGGCAGCTTTTGTGGAGATATCTACACAGGTTTTTGGATCTGGTTTTACACCAGGTTTACCTTCAAGTAACCCTGGTATTTCTCTAAACTGCCTTCTGATCTCATCCACCATCTGGCCAGCAGCTTTACCAACAGATGTCATTGTAAGGGCAGCAATTAAAAATGGTAAGAAACCACCAATGAATAAACCAACAACTGTGTAAGGGTTAGTGAGGTCTATAACTTTTAACCCTGATGCACTTGAATATGCTGCAAAAAGTGCCAGAGCTGTTAGAGCTGCTGAACCTATAGCAAAACCTTTACCCATAGCTGCTGTTGTATTACCAAGAGCATCAAGACTATCAGTGATCTTTCTTACATCTGGACCTAATTCAGCCATTTCAGATATACCGCCTGCATTATCTGCAATTGGCCCATAAGCATCAACAGTCATAGTTACACCAACAGTTGCAAGCATACCTACAGCTGCAAGAGCAATACCATAAAGGCCTGCATAATGGTTTGCAATAAGAATTGCTATGACTATGAATATGATTGGTAATACTGTACTTTCAAGACCTACAGCGAAGCCTTGTATGATATTTGTAGCAGGACCGGTTTTAGAAGCAAGTGCTATCTTTCTTACAGGTCCAGCAGATGTATAGTACTCTGTAATTAAACCGATGGCTATACCAGATAAAGATCCAAAAAATACTGCTAGGAAAACCCCATTATTAATTGCCTGTGAAGATATAGCAACATATGCACCTACTAAGAATAAAGCTGCACCTATAAATGTAGAGTATCTTAAAGCATTTTGTGGGGGTAGGTTTTTTAAGATCATCATAGAGAAGATACCTATGATAGAAGCTATACCACCAATTACTGCAAGCAATATAGGTAGATACATAAGGGAAGCTCTCAAGTTTTCACCACCAAGCATAGCAAGCTGATCTGCTGAAGCTATTGCAGCTATTGCTATTGATGCAATTATTGAGCCTACGTAAGATTCGAAAATATCTGCACCCATACCTGCAATATCTCCAACATTATCACCAACGTTGTCGGCGATAACACCAGGGTTTCTTGGGTCATCTTCAGGGATACCAGCTTCAACTTTACCAACAAGGTCTGCACCGACATCGGCAGCTTTTGTATAGATACCGCCACCAACTCTCGCAAAAAGAGCAATTGAAGAAGCTCCCATAGCAAAGCCGTTTATGTACTTTGCAGTTTGTGGATCACCAAATATTGCAAATAATATCCCAACGCCTACTAGACCTAAACTTGCAACAGCAAGGCCCATTACTGATCCACCCATATAGGATATGAAAAGAGCCTTACTCATACCACCACTTCTTGCAGCTTCACTTGTTCTTACATTGCCTCTGGTAGCTGCTTTCATCCCAAAGAAACCTGCAAGGATCGATGAAATTGCACCAAAGAGAAATGCAAGGGCTGTGTTTAACCCTAAATCAGGAGCGATTGTCATTAAAACAAAAACTATAATTATGAAGACAGCAAGGATTTTGTACTCTCTGAAGAGGAATGCCATGGCACCGTCATGGATCATTTCAGAGATCTCTTTCATTTTTTCGTTACCTTCAGGTTGGCTTTTGATATAGCTATAAAGCACAAACCCTAAAATTAAACCGATTGCTCCAACTACAGGAGCCAAATACATTAAACCTGACATTTTTCTTTTACCTCCTTTGTTATAGTTTTATTGTTAAATCTATTCATTGCTGTTTTTACATCCGATTTTATGATCTCCATAATTGCTAAAAAACCAAGATCTATAAATTGTGGTAATAAAGACTTCTCTTCCAGTGAAAATTCACTTAATACATAATGGGAGATGTTTTTATCTAATGGTTTACCGATACCCATTTTCACCCTTATAAAACTATCAGAACCCAAACAACTTATTATGGAATTAATCCCATTGTGTCCACCTGATGAGCCACCTACTTTTATCTTTATCTTACCAAATTCGATATCAAGGTCGTCATGAACTACAATGATTGAATTATTTTCGATATCAAAGTAGTTTTTAATTTCAGAAACAGCTTTACCGCTTAAATTCATATAGGTTTGAGGTTTTGCAATGTAAACTCTTTTACCTTCAATATTTGAAACGGTGTAGTCTGCTTCAAATCCACCTTTATATTGTAGCCGAAATTCGGATGCAATTCTATCGACGACAATAAAACCGATATTGTGTTTTGTCTTCTCATACTGCTTACCTGGATTACCTAAACCAACAATCAGTAGCTTGTTCATATTAAAAATTCATAAATAATGAACTTATACTCTCTTTTTTATGTATCCTAAAAATAGCTTCTGCAAATAGATCAGCAGTGGCTAAAACTTTCAATTTTGAAAGTGACAATTTCTCTTTTGATGCTTCTATAGTATCAGTTATTACAACTTCATGAAGAACTGATCCCAAAATCCTTTCAATGGCTGGACCGCTTAAAATTCCGTGGGAAGCACCAGCTACCACCGATTTTGCACCATGCTCCATTACAGCTGTTGCAGCTTCAGTAAGTGTACCAGCAGTGTCTATCATATCATCTATTATTATAACGTTTTTATCCTTAACATCACCAATCACGTTCATAGCTTTAGCAACGTTTGGACCTGATCTTCTCTTGTCTATGATTGCAAGGGATGTATCCAATGCTTTGGCGAAACCTCTTGCCCTTGTAACACCACCTGCATCAGGTGATACAACGACACAACCTTCACCATATAAACCTTTATTTCTGAAATATGTAGCAATAATAGGCACAGAATATAGGTTGTCCACGGGGATATCAAAAAAACCCTGAATCTGACCTGCATGTAGGTCCATGGTAACTATTCTATCTATTCCGGATTTTGTAAGTAAATTGGCCACCAATTTGGCAGTTATAGGAACCCTTGGCTCCACAGTCCTATCCTGTCTTGCATAACCAAAATATGGTATAACTGCGGTAACAGATTTGGCAGACGCTCTCTTTAATGCATCAACCATTATCATAAGCTCCATTAAGTGGGTCTCAGCTGGGAAATTTGTTGATTGGATAACAAATACATCTCTACCTCTAACAGATTCATTAATCCTCACAAAAATTTCACCATCGCTAAATTTACTTACTGTGGCGTCTCCCAATCTCATCCCAAGCTTTGCAACAATCCCCTGGGCAAGTGTTCTATTAGAATTACCTGTAAATACTAAAAAATCCATAGCTCCCTCATATTGTATTAGTTTTAGTTACGTAAAGATTATTATACTGTTTAAAAAATCTATATGACTTGCATAAGTTATCATAATTTGAATATATACCATATATTGTGGAACCGCTACCACTCATTAAAGCTTTATCTGCACCTAATGATAGCATAAACCTCTTAATTCTCTCAAGTTCAGGGTATTTTTCAAACACAGTGGTTTCAAAATCGTTCTCCATTTTTGATAGTAACTCATTGTAATTCCAAAACCTTGCTATATTATCTATATTAAATTTTTTTGTCAATCTTAATTTCACCCCATTATATGCCTCTTTTGTGGAAACAGGAAAAGGGGGTTTAACTAATAATAGTTGTAACTTAGGGATATCTGGTCCATCGTAAAGAATTTCGCCTCTCCCTTCTGCATAAACAGTTTTACTATCTCTTAAAAAAAAGACTGTATCTGAACCTACCTCTTTCAGTATATTATATTTATCGTCGTATGTTAGATTTAACTTGTAGAGGATATTTAACATATATAAAAAAGTTGCAGCATTGCTACTCCCACCACCTAAACCTGCACCCCATGGTATCTTTTTGTATAATTTTATAATTACAGGATCTATTTTATAGTTTTGTTGAACTTTTTGATAAACCTTAAACATTATATTGTTGTCATCAAGTGGTATATCTGAAAAATTTGAATATATCTTAAAATATGATGAAGGCTCGATTACAATGGTATCATGTAGATCTATCTTTGTCATTAATGTCGATATATTATGATATGCGTCGTCTCTTTTGTTTATGACATGCAGAAATAGGTTTATTTTTGCAAAACTATTAGCAGTTATCATTTAATCGAAATTAATTTTTAGATATTTATGATTTTTCCTATTGATTAATAAGATCTCTTTAATTGTACCATCTTTAATGTTATAATGAACAGTTAGGTTATCAATATCGATTTTATTGATTTTATAATCTTTAGTGTAGATGGTTACATTATCTTTATTGAATATTACTGCGTCATTATCCTTTACAAAGGTAAAATCTTTTGTGGGGCGTATACCGGGATAATTAAAGAGATAAAGGTATTTTATCATTTTAGAGATTTTTGAGATACTTTTATTGTTTAACATAAGATATTCGTTATCTTTTTTCAGTTCAAGCACTCCGTTTTGATATTTGGCATTATATAAAACCACCCCAAAGGGTCCAAAAATATTTATCTCTCCATTATTATCACAATCTTTATCCACAGCCCCTTTCATCTTAACTTTTATTTTCTCATCATTATATTCAAAGATTGCTTTGTTTTTGTAACTACAGATGGTTATCGTATTGTTGTTTACCTTTTCAATTAATTCTTCCAATTCTTTATAGTATGAAGCGTTATCTTCCTGGGTTAAGTTATCGGAGATGGGGTATTGAGGTGATTCAACTTTTTTAGATCCACAGGCATAAAAAAAGATTAATGCTACTATAACTAAATAGATCTTAATTTTCATTTAAAATCTCTTCAATGGTTTTGTTAATTCCAAGAGCCTTTATTATCTCTTTCATATGTTCATTAATATCTTTGTCGTTGGGTAAAAGTTTTAAAGCTTTTTTCTGGTAATCGTAAGCTTCTTGATACCTCTTTAATTTATAAAGTACCCATGCCATACTGTCAAGATAAGCTGGATTATTAGGTTCGTGGGATAGAGCTTCAGAGATCATTTTGTAAGCTTCCTCAAGGTTTTTATTGAGATCTGCATATAAATATCCCAAATAATTTAATGCTGAGGGTTTTTTGGGGTTTAATTCAAGAACCTTCTTTATATAAAATTCAACTTTGTCGTAATGTTTTACCTTTTCGTAATAGTCTGCAAGATCGAAAAGTATCTCTTCACTTGTTGGGAATTTTTCAAAACCTTCAAGAAGGGTTTTTAACTGATCATCTTTTTTCCCCATCTCTTGATAAATTGTTGCCTTAATTCTAAATGCATCTACATCTTGATCATTTTTATCTATACTATTTATTGTTTCGATACCTTTATCGTACTGTTTTAATTTAAGATAGCTATAGGCAAGTCTTTTTTTGGCAAATAACATTCCGGGATCTCTAAAGGTCAATTCTTTGTAATAGTTCATAGCACTTTCAAAATCGTTGATAAATTCGCTTGTGACAGCTAAAAAATAGTATGTTTGGGTATCATTGGGTGATAAGTCAAGAGCTTTTTTAAACCATAAATTAGCTTTGGTATAATCTTTCAGTTCGAAATATATGGCTGCAATCTGTTTTGTTATAGAAACCTTTTCCTTATCTCCCACTTTGTCAACAATCTGTTCATAAAGGTCTATAGCCTTACGAAAATCACCTTTAATTCTATAAAGCTCAGCCAATCTGTATTCAGGAATTATAAACCCGGGTCTTAATTTAATAGCTTCATCAAGATATTTAATAGCCTCATCGGTTTTATTGTCCTGAATATATATATCAGCTATCATAATTAATGGCATAAAGCTTTTATCAAGCTTTAAAGAAGCTTCAAAGTCGGCAATGGCTTTACCTTTTAATTCCAATTGGTAATAGAGTAAACCCCTCTTATAGTAATTTTCTGCATTTTTATCTTTTTCAAGGATTTTATCATAGGCTAATATGGCACATGAAAAATCTTTTTTTTGCTCGCACAATTTAGCAAGTAACGTGTAGTTTTCAACTGAAGGATCATATTCGATACCTTTTTTTAGTACGGAAATAGCTTCGTCAAGGTTATTGTAAACTCTTGCAAGAGTATCAGCATAAAACCTTCTTAATGTGGAGTTTTTTATAAATTTCTCTTTTTTGAGGGAAGATGTCACAAGTTTCTTAAAATCGTTATTTTTCCCTAATGCTATATAAACCTCGGCAAGCTTTATAACGATTGTTTCATCATTGATATTTTTGTTTAGATTTTCCAGTATGGGGAGAGCCTCTTTAAGATTTCCATCGTTAATCAACATACTGGCCTTTAAAAACTCTTTTACATAGCTACCTTCGGTTTCTGTAGCTAAGAGGTTGGAAGATAGAAAAAATGTAATTATCAATGCTAAAAAATATCTCAAGTTGTACCCCTATTTGAAATGTTTATCTAAGAAATCGGTGGCAAATTTACCATTAACAAAATAGTGATTATCGAGTATTTTCATATGTAGTGGAATAGTTGTTTTAATGCCACCCACTATAAACTCCTGTAACGCTCTTTTGCCTCTCGCTATTGCCTCTGTTCGATCGTTACCATGAACGATCAACTTTGCGATCATAGAGTCGTAGTAAGGAAGGATATAGTAATCCTGGTAAGCAGCTGAATCAACCCTTACTCCAAGACCACCAGGTGCATAGTATGCTTTGATAAGCCCCGGACATGGTGTAAAGGTGTCTGGATCTTCTGCATTTACCCTAAACTCAATTGCATGGCCGTTGATCTTTATATTTTCTTGATTAAGAGGAAGCTGTCCGGTGGCGGCAACAATTAGCTGTAGTTTTACAAGATCGATACCAGTTATCATTTCAGTTACAGGGTGTTCCACCTGAATCCTTGTATTCATCTCCATAAAATAGAAATTGCCATGTTTGTCCAGTAGATATTCTATAGTTCCTGCGTTTTTATAACCGAGCTTTGCAATAGCCTGTGCTGAAACTTCCCCCATCTTTTTCCTTACTTCATCGTTTAGTGCCACAGATGGAGCTTCTTCCAGAAGTTTTTGATGTCTTCTCTGAATAGAGCATTCACGTTCATAGAAGTGGAGACCTTTACCTTTGCCATCTCCGAATACCTGTATCTCAATATGCCTAGGATCCTCAATCAGTTTTTCTATATATACTTCGTCATTACCAAAGGCATTTTTTGCTTCCATCCTAGCAGTTTCGTAATTTTTAAGGAAGGATATTTCGTTATGTGCCATCCTCATACCTTTACCACCACCACCGGCGGATGCTTTAATCATTACAGGAAAACCGATCTTTTTGGCTATTTCAAGGGCCTCTTTGGAATCTTTTACCGGTCCATCACTACCAGGGACAACAGGTACACCAAGCTTTTTCATCGTATCTTTAGCATTGGATTTATTCCCCATTAGATCTATATGCTCTGGCGATGGTCCTATAAAGGTAAATCCGCAATCCTGACATATTTTGGCAAAGGTTGAGTTTTCTGCTAAAAAACCGTATCCTGGATGTATGGCATCGGCATCTGCAATCTCAGCAGCAGAAATTATATTTTTTATATTTAGATAGCTTTGGGATGCTTGTGCACTTCCTATACAGATTGATGAATCTGCAAAGGCAACATGTAGAGACTCTTTATCAGCCTCAGAATATACAGCAACTGTTTCAATACCCAATTCTCTACATGCCCTTATAATTCTCAGAGCAATCTCACCTCTATTAGCAATTAAAACCCTTTTAAACATGGCTACACCTAAACTTTTTCCACTAAAAATATCACTTCACCAAATTCAACAGGTACACCATTTTTACCAACTTTTTTCACTATCTTGCAGTCAAATTCTGCTTCAATTTCATTCATAATCTTCATCGCTTCTATGATGCAGAGGGTTTTACCTTTTTCCACAATATCACCTTCCTTAACAAAAGGTGCTGCACCAGGAGCAGGTGCTTCATAAAAAGTACCTACAATAGGTGATTTTATCTCGATAAGATTTGGATTTTTATTTTCCACAGATTGTTTCTGATCCGTCGCAGTTTCAGTTTGCACTGGGGTTTTTACTTGGGGTAACGGTTGACTTACAGGTTGCTGAACCTGTTGAACCATGATTTGACCGGCGTTTGGTATAGTTTTAGAAAGATATACCCTAACATTTTCATTTTCGTATTCGAATTCAGTGAACCCAGATTTTTCTATAAATTTTACAAGATCTTTTAATTCCTTAATATCCATAAATCACCCCTTTGTTATAGTTATGAACCTTTTACACGTTCAATGTATGAAACATCTCTGGTATCTATTTTAATTATGTCACCTTCATTTATAAATAGTGGGACATTGACTGTGCCACCTGTGGAGACTTTAGCCGGTTTTGAACCACCACTTACTGTGTCCCCCTTAACACCCGGTACTGTTTCAACCACTTCAAGTTCGACAAAATTTGGTATCTCAACGCCTATCGGTTGCTTATTGAAAATCTGAACCTTAACTGTTATATTTTCTGGCATAAACAATGCAGCATCACCTACTTCATCGGCTGTCATGCTAATCTGTTCGTAGGACTCATTATCCATAAAATAGTAGTTTTCCCCATCATTGTAAAGGTACTGCATCTGTTTTTCTTCAAAGTCGGGTTGTTTGATCTTTTCATCGGATGTAAATGTCCTTTCGATAACTCTACCGGAGATCAAACTTTTCATCTTAGTCCTTACGTTTGCACCACCTCTACCCATTTTGATATGAAGATATTCAACTACTGTATAAGGTTCACCATCAACCTCGATTTTTGTCCCTCTTCTAAATTGATTTGGAGTTACAACCATATTATCACCTCTTACTATATTTTAAAACAGTGCTCTTTTAACATAGAACTTAATATTTCACAACCATTTTTATTAACCAATACCGTTTCTTCGATTCGCAAACCATATTCATCAGTAAAATACACCCCAGGTTCAACTGTAAACACCATATTCTCTTCTATTATTGTATTATCTTTCCTATTCAGATAAGGGCTTTCGTGGACATCTATACCTAAAGAATGCCCCAAACCGTGATTGAAATATATATCGAGATTATATTTTGAAAGATGTTTTTTGGCAATGTTATAAATTTCAGAGCATGTTGTTCCAGGTTTGATATTATCGATGGCTATATTTATTGTATCTGACAATATATTAATATTATTTAATATTTCATCATTATTACCATTATAAATTACTCTTGTTATATCGCTAACATAATTTACTCTTGCACCATAATCTATAATTATAGGTTCATCTTTATTGATAATTTTATCAGATGCCACACCGTGTGGTAAAGCACCTCTGTAACCAGATGCAACAATGGTATCAAAACTCTCTTTTTTTGCACCGTTTATCTTCATATTATATTCCAGCATGGCTGCCCATTCTTTTTCTGTTTTCCCAAATTTAAAGCTGTTTAAACTTTTATAAAACCCTATTGCTGCAATTTCATATGATTTTTTTATGGCAATTATCTCTTCAGGGTCCTTAATCATCTGTAACTGATTGATCTCCTCGATTTCATCGATGAGTATATCTGTATATTTAGATAACTCTAAATATAACCCTAAATTTAACGATTTTGTTACATAAATCTTCTGAAACCTACCGAAAAGATCCCTCAGAAAATCGATATAAGAGTCCACTATTTCGATTTTGAAAAGATCACCTGTTTCTTCGGTTGCCTGTATCATATATCTACCATCTGTGATGAAAAGATCCTCAGTCTCTGATAACAGTATATAGGCTGTTGACCCTGTAAATCCAGATAAGTAATATATATCAGATAACAAATTTATAAAATAGGGTAGTTTACCTTTAGCGGATAGTCGTTCTTTAAGTTTTTTAACTCTATTCATCCCTTATTTTCTCTAAAAAATCGATTGCTAATAGATATGAATGTTTCCCAAAACCTGATATGATCCCTATTGCTTTATCTGAAAGGTAGGAATGGTGTCTAAATGGTTCCCTTGCAAATATATTTGAGATGTGAATTTCTATGAATGGGATATTTACAGATAATAGGGCATCTCTGATGGCGATGCTTGTGTGGGTATATGCTCCGGGATTTAATATAATATAGTCATAACTACCCATGGCGCTGTGTATCCTATTTATAATCTCCCCTTCAATATTAGACTGAAAAGTATCTATTTTAAACCCTTTTTTCTCTCCGTATAGTTTTAATTCTTCCATAATGGTTAGGTAGTTATCTTTTCCATATACTTCAGGCTCCCGTTTCCCCAGCATATTAATGTTTGGTCCATTGATTACAAGGATATTATACATTACAGCTCCTTTAAGAGATCATCATATACCATATCAAGGGCAAATTTTAATTTACCTGTAATGGATGTATTACTCATAGATACAACGATATAGTAATCATGATTTAACTTTTTTATAAAAAATTTCTTTTTATCACCTTCGAACATAAAATATTGCATCTCTGTAACGGCAAATACAGAGGATATCTTACTGAAATATCTTAGCATGGATGAAAATTCGGCACTGATCTCTTCGGCTATATTTTCATAATCGATCTTTTCGATAACAAAGCCATCTCTATCGAAAAGAGCTATCATATTTATGCCGTTAACATTATCAAATACATGTTGTAATATTCTCTTAAGCATTTTTTTTCTCTTTCATTTTTCTTATATTGTTAAGCCATTGTTCGAGCTCATCAATGATACGTTGATTTTCAGGGATGATTTCGGAATTATCAGGTTTATCCTCTATAGAAAGAAGATCGGTATCTTGATTATTTAAAGAAATATCCAGCTCTTTTTCGATATATGCAAACTGGTTGCTCACTTCTTCATTCTGTTCAGTAGTTTCCAGGGAATTTATATCTAATTCTTTAAAAAGCTCGTCGGTTTCTGATGGGGTATTATTTTTATCAAGGTCAGAATTTGGTTGTGACTCGATATCGTTTAGTAGGTTATCTGACAAACTATCGAAAGAAGAGGTCACAGATTTATCCTCAGTCTTTTCCGACAAAATTTCATCAAGACTGATGTCGATATTACCCATTTCAATGGTCAGATCTTCATCTTTTTCAGAGGTTATCTCCTCTGTTCTGTTTTCAGGAATCGACCGTTCTAAATTTTCTATACCTGTTCCAAGAATCTCATCAGGTATCTCCACAACGATTTCATGTTTTTCAGTAAACTGATCATCTGGGGTTGTTTGATTTAAATAATCTTCTTCTGTCAAAGTTAATGAAGTATCTCCCAACTCATTTTTAAGACTTTGTATATCAGTGTCTGGAGAAACATTGTCAGCCTGTTTTAATAGATCATCTAAATTCTTTAAATCCTGAGTAAGGTCGGGTGGTCTTACATTAAAGTTTTGGGTAAGTTCATCTAAAAGTACTTTCAATTCAAAGTCTTCAGGTGATGTTATAAGAGCACTCCTATAATAAACAGAAGCTGTTACAATATCACCTTCACTTCTCAAGATATCACCGAGCATTTTATTAGCCCTATAATTTTCAGGCATCTTTTCTATAACATCATACAAAAGATTTTTAGCTTCTTCTACCATCCCTTTTTCTAAAAATGCGTTGGCAAGGACAACTTTTGCAGCATGGTAATCTGGATGGTTATCGAGGCCTTTTGAACAAATTGTAATTGCTTCATCATACTTCCCCAATTTTAGATAGGCAAAGGCAAGAGGCATAAACAGTCTTGATGTTGGATCTTCCTCTAACTTTTTTGAAAAATATTCTATATCTCTTTTATACCTTAATACAGACGCCTCGTTCATCTGGCACCTTCAAAAAATTTTTTTATATCTACTAAATCAATTCCTTCTTTTATTGTACCATTTCCTAAAGAATATGTCAAGGCAAGTACAATACCATTCGATTTAGCTTTTTTATCAGAGGATAATGAAGTCATGAACCTATCGATATCTTTTGGTATGTACATTAACTCGTACTGATATATATCGAATATGGTTTTTATTATATCTAAAGTTTCTGCAGGTATTATCCCCATTCTCACACCGAAAAGTGTTTCAAGATATATACCTTTTGCCACAGCCTGTCCATGTTTTATCTTATGGTCAGAATCCACCTCTATTGCATGTCCAAAGGTATGCCCCAGATTTAATAGTCTTCTTATACCTTTTTCGGTTTCATCCTCTTCCACAACAGTCCCCTTTATTTCACAGCATCTTTTTATTACAAATTCCATTATCTCTTTATCTTTTTTTAAGATCTTATCTTTATTTTCAATAAGGAAATAGTATAAGCTGTTATCGAAAATCAGGGCATATTTAATCACTTCGGCAAAACCGCAGAAAAACTCTTCATCGGGCAACGTGTCGAGGAAAATGGTGTCTATTAAGACCTTTTTTGGTTGATAGAAGCTTCCTATGAGGTTTTTTACATCACCTAAATTAACACCTGTTTTCCCGCCAACACTGCTGTCAACCATCGATAAAAGTGTAGTGGGTACCTGAATAAATGATATCCCCCTCATATAGATCGATGCTGCAAACCCAGCCATATCCCCTACGATACCTCCACCCACCGCTATTAAAGTATCACTCCGAAGACAACCTCTCCCCTTTAAAAAAGATAAGATTTTTTCTATATTGGTAAGGTTTTTTTCATGTTCAGAGGTATTTAAGGTAAATATTTCATTTATAAAGTAGTCATGATACAGTTTTGAAATATTCTTATCAACAATGAAATGAGCTCTTTCGTAATTGCCAAGTCCAACGACCTCATTTTTTATATAATCTGAACCGATTAAAATATCGTAACTTGTGTCTTCCGTTTTAATTAAATTTATTCTAACGCGTTCCATTGAAATTCTTTATCTCCTCTATTATCTGATTTGCTAAATTTTCAGGTTCATCCTCCGATGTGTCGACTATTATATTTCCTTTGATGTAGAATTTAGCCCTTTCAAACATAAGTCGTTTAATCTCATCAAGGGGATCTTCAACTTGAAGTAAAGGTCTTGTATCGTCGTTTTTGAGACGTTCATATATAATCTCCGGGGTGGCAACCAGCGTTACCATCACACCATTTTTCTTCATTATCTCAACATTTTCATCGAGGATTACAATCCCTCCTCCTGTTGAGACAACATAACCACCGATATCGGCAATTTCATTCAATACCTTTTTTTCAAGTTCTCTAAAATAGTTCTCACCATCTGTATTAAAAATCTCCACTATACTTCTACCTTCTCTTTGAACAATGAGATTATCCAGATCTGCCCATTTCATATTTAATTGTTCAGCAACAATTTTTGATATCGTTGTCTTACCTGTACCCATAAAACCAACAAAAAATATATTCTTCATCTTTCTTCCTCCATTCATTCCCATTGATCATTTATCCTGAATTTTACAGCTTCCAATATATGTTTTGATAAGATCGATTCTGAATTATCCAGGTCAGCTATGGTTCTTGCTACTTTAAGTATCTTAGAATAGCTTCTTGCAGAAAAATTAAATTTCTTATTTACCTTTTCAAGAAGTTCAATTGATTCTTTATCGAGAACACAGTATTTTTTGATATGCTTTTCCATCATTTGTGAATTGAAAAAGATTTTATCCTTTGCAAACCGTTCTCTCTGAATCTGATGAGCCGCCTCAACCCTTTTTCTGATGATTTCAGAAGTTTCACCTTTTGGGATCTCTGCAAGCTCATTAAATTTCAATGAACTTACAGTTACATGGATATCAATTCTATCCATCAAAGGACCAGATAATCTACTGCGGTATTTTTTTATCTGTATTTCGCTACAGACACACTGTTTAACAGGATCCCCATAAAATCCGCATGGACAGGGGTTACATGCAGCCACAAGCATAAATCTTGCTGGGTAGGTAACTGTTCGGTTTGCTCTTGATACGGTTATAAGCCCATCTTCCATAGGTTGTCTGAGAACTTCAAGGACGCTTCTTTTGAATTCGAGAAACTCGTCAAGGAAAAGGACACCGTTGGTTGCTATCGATACTGCACCAGGTCTTGCATCGCGAGTTCCACCGATCAGGGCTATATCACTTGTGGTGTGATGTATTGCAGAGAAATATCTTTCCCTCACAAGCCTACCTTTGGTTTTTAATATTCCAGCAACAGAATGTATCTTAGTGGTTTCTATCGATTCCTCAAGGCTCATCGAGGGGAGTATTGTTGGGATCCTTCTTGCAATCATCGTTTTACCACTACCCGGTGGTCCAATCATTAAAAGGTTATGCATCCCTGCAGCTGCAATCTCTGCCCCACGTTTTGCATTAAATTGCCCTTTTATATCAGAAAAGTCTACATCGTAATGGGGGATCTCATCATCTTTATAATTAGGTTTAAATAGATATTTTTCATGTGGTTCGTCACCCACAAGAAAAGATATAATTTCAGAAAGGTTTGAAAAACCATAAACATTTACACCTTCCACAATGGAAGCTTCTTCAGCATTATCTTTGGGTAAAATTATATTTTTTATACCAGATTGTTTTGCGCTAATGGTCATCGGTAATACACCGTTCACACCCCTTAATTCACCATCAAGGGATAGTTCACCGATAAAAGCAATATCTGAAAGATCCTTTGAGAGGTAACCTGCTGCCGCTATCAAACCGACAGCAAGGGGTAGATCGAAATGGGAGCCCTCCTTTTTGATATCTGCTGGTGCAAGATTAATGGTAATCGGCTTGGCAAAAAAGTTAAAGTTTAGATTTTTTAAAGCAGATTTTACCCTCTCTTTACTCTCTTTGACAGCTCCCTCAGCAAGACCAACAATTGTAAAAGATGGCAAACCTATCTCTCTGATATCTACTTCCACATCCACTAAAACAGCGTCGATACCTATAATGTGAAAACTTAGAACTTTGGAAAACATTATTCACCTATACAAATAACAATTTATGATAATTCTATTCAAAACGCTATATTAAGTCAACGAATTTTTTAAAAATATACCCCTTACTACCCCATTTCTCCAATCTACCACTCCCATATTCAACCGAACATCAACTTACCTAATCTTTACCTTAACCACAACCTGTTTACCTTCCAAAATAAGACTGCCACGCATATCTTTTGTATGCTCGCATTGACTGTTTTGATATCGCCAAGAACTATGGGGCTCACGATGACACCGTAGAAGGGTCATTGCGAGGAACGGAGTGGCAAAGCAATCTCATTGAACATTCAACATTCATTAAAACAATACTACATCACAAAATCAACAAAATTACACTCATCACCATCACTAATTACAATCTTATCATCTAATTTATCGATAATTTTTATTCTATCTTTAATCGGGATAACCATTCTACCACCTATTTTTAGCTGATTTAATAAGGGGGAAGGGATCTCATTGGCAGAAGCTGTGGCTATGATCTTATCGTAGGGAGCAAATTCCTCCCAGCCGATTTGACCGTTGTCCACCTTGAATTTAATATTTTTAAAATTCATCCTTTTTAGAAGGGTGGATGCTTTATAGCTTAATTGGGGGATCCTTTCAACCGTGTAAACGAATTCTGACAGCTGTGACAATATAGCAGCCTGAAATCCAGAACCTGTACCTATCTCCAAAACTTTATCACTATTTTGGGGTGAAAGGATATATGTCATGTATGCCACTGTGGATGGTTTTGAGATGGTTTGTCCATAACCTATTGGTAAGGCATTGTCATCAAAAGCTATCATCGATAAAGCTTCATCCACAAATCTATTTCTCGGAGCTTTTAGAAAAGCTTCAATTATCCTTTCATCATTATTACAGTTTTTTGCAATTATTTTTATATATTTTTCCGGTATCTTCATGACAGCGTTATCTGAGTCCCTATTCCTGTGTCTGTAAATATTTCCAATAAGACTGAGTGTAATATTCTTCCGTCTATGATATGAACCTTTTTTACACCTTTTGTTAGAGCAGCCTTTACCGAATCCATTTTTGGTAACATACCACCATAGATAATATTATCATTTTTTAGATCTTCTATCTCATTAACAGTTAGAGAAGATATCAAGTTCCCATTTTTATCAAGCACTCCCCTTACATCAGTAAGAAGAATTAATTTTTCTGCAGATACAGCACCTGCAACCGATCCAGCCACTAAATCTGCATTTATATTGTAAGGCTCGTAATCTTCACCAACACCCACAGGAGCAATAACCGGTATATAATCTTTTGATATCGCCATTAATAGATCGGCATTTACAGATTTCACCTTACCCACATGACCTAAATCGATAATTTCAGGTGTTTTGTAGAATGTTTCCTCTTCGATATACAGCTTTTCAGCTAAAATAAGATCACCATCTTTACCGGAAAGACCTATCGCTTTACCGCCATTCTTGTTAATCAGACTTACAATATTCTTGTTAACAAGACCCACAAGCACCATCTCTACAACATTCATCGTCTCTTTGTCCGTTACCCTCATTCCAGACACAAAGGTACTCTGGATATTTAGTCGTTTTAACATTTCACCAATCTGTGGACCACCACCATGAACAATAATCGGGTTTATCCCTATATATTTTAAAAGTACTATATCTCTGGCGAAGCTATTTTTTAACTCCTCATCCACCATGGCATGACCACCATATTTTATAACAATGGTTTTACCATAGAACTTTTTGATGTAGGGCAATGCCTCAATAAGTACTGAAGCTTTCTCGATCATTTTATCCATACTATTCACCTTTATAGTATTTTAATCTTTTTATAGCTAATATTCCAAGTAGAAGCAGAAAAGCCAAAATATAAAGTGCTATAGTAAAGCTATCTGTTTTATCATAAACATAGCCAGCAAATAGTGGAGCTAATGCACCGGGTATGTTTGATGAAAAAAGTATCCCATAACCCATTCCAACTTTATCAACTCCCCAAATCTTTGCAACAGTGCCGGCATACATTACAAGGACACCACCATAATTAAAACCTGTTATCATGGCAAATATTTGTAAACCATGTTCCATTTGATTTAGAAAAGGTGAAAGTAAGAGTATGATAGCCTGAAGCAGTAGATTTAATTGTAATACCTTTAAATAGTTTAGTCTATCAAAGAGTGTACCCCAACCTATTCTACCTGCGGCATTAAAGATTGCAAAGAAAGCCACAGCTCCTACACCAGCTGAGGTGGTAACGGTTTTGGATAGCTCTTTTATATTAGCATTTACAGCAAAACCTGCTGCAAGACCTGTGAACATGGCAAAATAGAGGAGTAAAAAGCGGTTGTCTTTCAAAAGTTCACTATATTTTAATGTTATGTTCGAAACATTTTGCTTAGACTTTTCTGGATTTTTCATAAAAAAACCTGAAATTACAATGAAGAATATGAAAGCTCCACCCAATAACCTAAAAAACTGAAAAGGTTCCCAGCCGATATTCAAAAAATAACCACCGAGATAACTTACCAAAGCGGCTCCACCACCAAAACCTGCCACTGCAATACCTGTAATTAACCCCTTTTTATCAGGGAACCATTTGATACATGTTAATATCGGGACAATATAAGCTATTCCTGCCCCCAGCCCTGCAACCAGGCCGTTCCCGATGATGGTGTATATAAAATTCTCTGATCCGAAAGATGATATCACCCACCCCAAACCGAATAGCGTTCCTCCCAATATTGTGGCAAGGGATGGACCTAATCTATTTAATATTTTTCCTGAAAAGATCATTGTAGCCGGGAAAACAAAATAGAATACAGAGAAAGGTAGTTGTGCCTCTGCCTGGCTAATCTGGAGGATATCTCTAATCGGTTTTACATAGACAGACCAGGAATAGGTTGAGCCAAGGGATATCTGCATTATTAATGCAAAAAGCACCACAAGGTAACCTAACATATTATATCTCTCCCTAAGATTCTTCTTTCTAAACCTTTTTTAAGAAGTTTCATCCCAGCACCCCTTGCAAGAACTCTCTTGCAATAATCTTTATCCATAACATAGGAACCTAAAATATCCCCATAACGGGATATAATATTCGATAACGGTGTAGAAGCACCTATGAAAACGATAGTGGTATCATCAGGTACAAAACTTAAAAAATCTTCTGTGGTTTTATTTATAAATGTTGTACCAGTTATTAATACAATATCTGATTGAGGTATGTATAACTTAGCCTGTCCAGGGTGCATGGTATTTTGATAACCTTTGAGTTCAAAGATATAAAGTTTTTTCGCCAATGGTGAGATCTTCTCTTCAAAAGGTTTAAAATAACCTACCATGGATACAACTTTTTCTTTAAAATCGTACCTCTCTGTGATTTCAAGATTGTCAGCTGTGCCGTTATTTAAAATGGAGTTTATCGTAGCAATACCTATGGCTGATTCAAGAAGGTTATCAGAAAAGATTTTCTCTGCTATCACATTGGCAGGTTTAGATACAAATTCTTGATCTGTTGCATTACATCCACCAGGTATTGAGTCTCGAAAGGTGTAGGCAAGTCCCAAACCGAGTTCTGTCTCCACACCCACATACCCAAGACCTAAAACATAATCCACTATGGTGAGTTCTTTAAGTTTATCTTCAACACTTTCATAAAGATCGCAGATGATCGCTTTTTTCATATCAGTTTATTTATGTCTTGATTTTAATTCATCAAGAAGCTCAGTTAATTCAATATCTTTATAGGCAAGTGCCACAAAGAGATGATAAATGATATCTGCAGATTCACTTATTATCCTATCCTTAGGTTCAGTGAGGAAAGCCTTTATAAATTCGGCGTTCTCTTCACCCAGTTTCTTTATAATTCTGTTTTCACCACCATTGAACAATTGGTTGGTATATGACCCCTCTTTCGGGTTTGATTTTCTATCTTTTATGGTATTGAAAACGGTTTCCAAAATTTTAATATCCATAGTTATATCCTTACATAAACATTATTATTTTTTAAAAACTCTTTTACTTCTTTTATGGTGTATAGTCCAAAATGGAAGATTGAGGCTGCAAGGGCAGCATCTGCTTTACCTTTAGTAAGACCTTCTAAAATATCTTCCTTTGTCCCAACACCTCCAGAGGCTATTACAGGGATTTTTACTGCAGATGATACTGCTGCTGTGAGCTCTATGTCGTAACCATCCTTTGTTCCATCTTTATCCATACTTGTCAAAAGTATCTCCCCTGCCCCATATTTCTCCATAAGTATTACCCATTCTATTACATCTATACCTGTGGGGTTACGTCCACCATGTGTATATACCTCCCAACCTGATCCGTCAGACCTTCTTTTGGCATCAACAGCTATAACGATACATTGGGAACCGAATCTGAGGGAAGCCTCCTGTACAAAATCTGGTTTTTTGACAGCGGCAGTGTTTATCGATATCTTGTCGGCACCGGAATTTAGTAGCTTTCGTATATCATCGACGGTTCTTACTCCACCACCAACGGTAAGGGGCATAAAGACCTTTTCGGCTGTTTTAGCAACCACATCAAAAATGATATTGCGGTTTTCGTAGCTTGCTGTAATGTCAAGAAATGTCAATTCATCGGCACCCTGTCTATCATACTCTTCGGCAACAGCCACAGGGTCACCAGCATCCACAAGGTTTAAAAACTTTGTCCCTTTTACAACCCTACCATTTTTTACATCTAAACAGGGTATTATCCTTTTTGCTAACATATTTTCTCCAGTATAAGTATAGCTCTTATGTAATTCATTGATTATATATTGTCAACAGTCAAGAATTCATTTGACAAAATTTTTTTGGGTGTTAAAATATTATTATGAAAAAAGTAGTGATATTTTTTATATTCTTTTTGTTTTCAAATATTGTTTTATCCCAAGAGTTAAAGGTGGGGGTATGGCATAACCCTCCATTGTCGATCTATGATAATAAATCGGGTGAAATAACAGGCTTTGCTGTGGATATATTTAAATATATTGCTGAAGAAAAGGGTGTAAAGTATCGATTTGTGCAGGGTTATTGGAATAAACTTTATGAGCAGCTCGAAAAGGGTGAGATAGACATATTTTTACCAATCGGATATTCTGAAAAGAGACTTGCTACAATGGATTTCTCTAAATACCCGATTTTTACAAATTGGGGAGAGTTAATTACCGCGAAAGGTTTAGAAATATCAAATCTAATGGATCTAAATGGTAAAAAGGTGGCAATACAGAAAAATGATCTTTATTACGAGGGTGAGTTTGGACTTAAAAAACTTTTAGAACATTTCAATATAAAAATAGATATAATCTGGGTAGACAACTATTTGGAGTCTACAGAAAAG
>JAINCL010000348.1:0-3302 GCA_036574145.1 Deferribacterales bacterium
TATTTCTGATTTAAAAGAATTTATAACAAAAAATATTAGCTCATCCTTAAAGATTAAATTCACAGGTGAAAATATTTTAGTAAACGCTGCGGCCGATACTATAGCAGCTGGCCAAGCATGGTCAATAACTCTTATACTCTTTATCATATTTACAATAATGTCTATTTCATTTTTAAATATCAAAGCTGGCATATTAAGTTTAATTCCTAATTTAATACCTATTTTCTTCGCTTTTGGTTTAATGGGTTACCTTGGAATTGATCTCAATGTAGGAACAGCTATGATTGCTGCTATATCAATAGGCATAGCTGTAGATGATACTATTCATCTTATGGTAAGATATAATTCCGAATTAAAAAAACAGAATGATCAAGACCTTGCAATAAAAGAAACAATCCACAGTGAAGTTACACCTGCTATATCTACATCGATAGCTTTAACCTTAGGCTTTTTAGTGTTAGTTTTTTCTAATTTCTTACCTGTGATACATTTCGGTTGGTTAAGTGCTACTGTTATGCTGATCGCTTTATTTTCTGACTTAATTGTTACTCCACTTTTTCTTTATAAAACTAGATTAATAACTCTTTGGGATATGCTAAATTTTAAATTAAAAAATTCTGTATTTAAATCAGAACTTTTTATTGGTATGAAAAAATGGCAAGTAAAAAAACTAATTCTATCTTCTAAAATTAAGGAGTTTAAAGCAGGAGAGTACATAATAAGACAAGGAAATAAGGAAAGAACTTTTTATCTCATTTTAGATGGAAAGGCTGATGTAATAAAAGAAAAAGAAAATGGAGAAAGTATAAAAATTACTCTCTTGAAGATGGTCAATTTTTCGGTGAGATAGCTCTATGTGGTGATGTGGAAAGAACAGCAAATGTTGTAGCTTCTACAGATTGTATTACATTAGAATTTGATTGGGAATCACTTGAGAGGATAAGGGTATTTTTACCAAACATAACTGCAAAATTCTTTATGAATTTATCAAGAGTAATGGGATTAAGACTCAAAAAAACAACAGAAAAAATGATCAGGGGGATTTAGTTATGAAAAAGAATCTTTTAGTTATATTTTTTGTTTCGATGTTTTTTGTTTTAGATCTTTTCGCTGATGATTTCGATCTATTTGATAAAATGGAAGAAACTAAAATGGAAACTTTAAAAGAAAAAACAATCTTTGAAAAAATATCAGAAGTAGCCGATTTTACCTTAATGTTCAAATATTATCACTTTTTAAGTGATTTTACCGACTCCACAGGGGAAAAAGATAAAAGAAAAGATTTTGCCAGTGTTTTATTTGAACCTAAATTGAAATATAACTATAAAAATACTATCTTTAACTTTAGAGGGTGGATAGAAAGTGGTAATGAAAAAGATACTTACAAAGGTTATAACAAAGAGTTTTATGATAATAGCAGACACAAAAGATATTTTCAATTGGCAGAAATAAACTTTATAATAAGTTTAGATAATTTCGAACTTACGCTTGGTAAAAAAGATATAAAAGTTGGTGTAGCTACTTTATACTCCCCTGCAGAAAGATATAAAATAATCGAAGGTAATGATCCTGTAGATTTAAAAGAGATAGGGATGTGGCAGATCAGAGGAGATTATTTTAAAAATGATATAACATATACTTTTATTTTTTTACCAGTATTTAATGAATCTAAAGTCCCTTCACCATATACAAGATGGAGTGGTGAAGAAGATAATAGTTCAACATCAACTGAATTTGAAGGTGTAAAAGAAGATGATATATACAAAGATATAGTCAATATACGTCCAGAAAATTTTAGTTATCTTTCTAAAATTAAAGCTGTTGTAAAGGGTTGGGATATTTTTGCTACTCTTTATTATGGAGTATCCCCCTATTCTGTTTTGCGAGAAGATGATAACAACTCTGACAAATATTACAGAGAACACCCTATGATTCTTTCTACAAGCTCAGGTTTTTCAACAACATATAAAAAATTTGAAATTCATGGAGAAACTCACTTGCAATATTCACCTCAAGGTAAAGATGATACATTCATTAATTATATTGTAGGATCAACTTATACCCTTGATGAGTGGGTACAATATATCTGGATTGATAGAATTGATGCAACAATTGAATACGCTGGTGAAGAGATAATAAACGATCAATATGCTAAGAACTATAAAAGAAGTTCAGTTGATCAGAGAGCTGGTAGAAATAACATATTAGGTAGATTTAATGCAAAGGTTAACGAAAAATTTAATTTTGAGTGGTATTTTACAAGAAATTTTGATGATAAAGGTTTTATGCATCGCTATGGTGCAATATATAAATTCAAGTCTGGTATTACTTTAAAAGCATTTTTTGATTTCTTCGATGGTCCTAAGGATAGTTATTTTGGTAAATGGAGAAAAAATGACAGATTTATAAGTTTTATTGAATATAAATTTTGAGAGATAAAGGGATTATAAAAACCATATAATCCCTTTTTATAATTTATTCTACTTTACTTGGGAATTAAAACTATACCCATCCATTAATTCAAGGAAACTTTTGATAAGTTTTCTGCTGGTTTTTCTTTTATTGTAAGCAAGAAAAATATCCTTTTCCACCATAAGATCTATTATAGGGATACCTTTTACCTCATTACCACAGATATCTTTCTGTAAGGCTATTTCACTTACAAATGCAAGCCCAAGACCATTTTTCACAGAGTGAAGCAACCCATGTGTTGAAGCCATTACAGCAGTAGCATTAAGGCTGTCAAAATCATACCCTTTAGTCTTAAGAGCGTACTCCACCGCTGCTCTGGTACCTGAACCAACTTCACGGATAACAAATTTCTCATTGATAATCTCTTCTAAAAAAAGATGATCCCTGGAGTAAAATGGATGCCCTTTATATACAGCAAGTACTATTTTATCTTTAAAAATTATCTTATAATCGATATCCTTTTTTGGAATTTTACGAGCCACAATGGCTAAATCTAATATACCATCGGCAATTCTTTGTATAATTGTCTGGGAATTTGAGATATCAAGAGTGAAAAAGGTTTTAGGATATTTTGTGTTAAACTCTTTAATAATATTAGGAAGTATAAACTCTGCGATAATTGTACTAGAACCTATTCTTATGTTACCGCTAATCTCATTTAATAATTCTTTGATAGCCTCAATCGATCGTTCTCTTAAATCGAGCATATCAACAGCATAATCCAGAAAAACCTGTCCAGCTTCAGTAAGAACAACCTCCCTTGAGAGTCGATCGAAAAGCTTAACATTTAGATCTTCTTCCAATGTATTAATATGAGTTGACACAGTGGG
>JAINCL010000349.1:0-5918 GCA_036574145.1 Deferribacterales bacterium
AATAAACAGTACAAAGAAGCATATTTATGATATATTGGAGTCTGCTGCCACACAACTGCTTAAGATTAAGATTAATTATTCATTTATCTGTAATATGGCAAAAGAAGTCTCATACATGGTTGAAGAGATTAATCAGTTAGAAAAAGATATGAAGAAGATTACAGATATTTTAAAATATAAAGAGGAAAATATAGATTATATAAACCTTGACATCAAAAAGCTTGAACAGATTGAAGTCAAACATTTGAATCAAAAAGATGTTCAATCGCTCTTAAATAAATATAAAAATATACAGCAAAAGGCGCAAAAAAATCTTAAAATATTAGGATTTACTAGGAAAGATATCGATAAATTACATAATGACCTTATCAATTATATGACTAAAACGGATGACTACAAGACAAAGTTGATACAGTCGAATCTAAGACTTGTTGTCAGCATAGCCAAAAAGTATACCAATAGAGGGTTGCAATTTCTCGATCTTATTCAGGAAGGGAATATAGGACTTATGAAAGCTGTGGAAAAGTTTGAATATCAAAGGGGTTATAAATTTTCTACTTATGCAACCTGGTGGATAAGACAGGCGATAACAAGGGCAATAGCAGATCAGGCAAGGACCATAAGGATCCCTGTTCATATGATAGAGACTATAAATAAGATGATGAAGGTATCAAGAAATTTACAGGCTGAAATTGGAAGGGAACCAACTCCAGAGGAGATTGCAGAAAAGATGGATGTACCTGTTGAAAAGGTGAAAAAAGTGTTAAGGATTGCGAAAGAGCCTGTATCTTTGGAGACACCAATAGGTGAAGATGAAGATAGTTCACTTGGAGACTTCATAGAGGATAAAAAGGTTAAAAACCCTCTTGATGAGGTGATTTATCTGAAACTTAGTGAACATACCAAACAGATATTAGATACCTTGTCTCCAAGGGAAGCATCAGTTTTGAGACTCAGGTTTGGTATAGACTGCTCCTCAGATCATACCCTTGAAGAGGTTGGTAAGAAATTCAATGTAACAAGGGAAAGGATCAGGCAGATTGAGGCAAAAGCTTTAAGAAAATTAAGGCACCCAACAAGAAGTAGAATTCTTAAAACATTTGGAGATTAATATGTTCGGTTTTGAAAAGAAGCTGGCTAAACTGGTGTGTGATTACAGTCTGAAAATTAAGGAAGGTGATATAGTAGAGATTCGAGGTGAGGTTGCAGCAGAACCTTTTATAAGGGAGTTATATAGGTATTTACTTGAAATAGGTGCTTATCCTCTTGTTAGAATAAGTTTTAATGAACAGATGCATACATTCTATAAATATGCTAAAGATAGTCAGCTACAGATGGTACCAGAGATACTACTGACCACCGCCAAGACATTAAGTGCCCTTATACACATAGACTCTGAATCTAATACGAGACAATTATCCAATATTGATCCTTCAAAGATTGCTCTACATAGGAAATCGACAAAGATTCTTAAAGACATTATGTTTGAACGTGAAGCAAAAGGTGAATTTAGGTGGGTAATTGCACCATACCCCACATCTGCTATGGCTCAAGATGCTGAGATGAGTCTTGAGGATTATGCAGATTTTATAGAGATGGCTTGTAAGCTTTATGAAGATGATCCGGTTGAGGCATGGAGAAGGGTAGATACATATCAGCAAAATGTGGTTAGTATATTAGAAGGAACAAATCGGTTGAGAATTATTGGACACAAAACAGATTTGACTTTAAGTACAAAAGAACGAAAATGGATAAACTGTAGCGGAAGGCATAATCTACCTGATGGTGAAGTGTTTACAAGTCCCGTAGAGGATAGTGCTGAAGGTGAAATATTTTTTGATATACCTACTTCTTTTATGGGTGTGGAGGTTATTGGAGTACATCTTCTTTTTGAAAAAGGGAAAGTTGTTAAAGCCTCTGCTGAAAAAGGGGAACATTTTTTAAATAAAATGCTTGAAACAGACGAAGGGGCAAAATTTGTTGGTGAGATTGCTTTTGGTCTAAATGAATCGGTTACCATTCCAAGTAAAAATATCCTTTTTGATGAAAAGATTGGCAGAACGATCCATCTTGCTATCGGTTCTTCTTATCCTGAAGCAGGTGGCAAGAATCAGTCAGGATTACACTGGGATCTGATTAAAGATATGAAGAAAGGTGGAAAAGTATATAAGGATGGAAAATTAATATACTCTGATGGTCTATTTATAGATGTTGACTAACTTTTATATCTATTCACCTGTAAAACTTTATGTTGAGGTGGATCCAAAAGAGGTATTATTAAATTTTTTTAAATCTAAAAACTGTATAGGTGTAATTTCTGGTAAGAATGCTGTACTTAAAACAGGTTTTAAGGAGTTTTTATTAACTGAATTTAGAGATAAGGATTTATATTTTTTTGATGAAGTGGAGGAAAACCCTTCAATAAATAATGTTATAAAGGCTGGCAGATTTTTACGGGATAATCGTTGTGAAGCTGTGGTGGCTTTTGGTGGTGGTAGTGCCATAGATGCAGGCAAGGCTGCTGCTGTATTTGCTGAAAATAATCTACCTTTTTATGAGCTTTTAAGTAAGGAGGATTATAATAAACCTATTCCACTTCTTGCCATACCGACAACCTGCGGTACCGGTTCTGAAATGAATAATTATAGTATTATAACAGATATAGAAAAAGCTGATAAAGTTAATTTTAATAAACCTGATAGCTATCCTGAAGTTGCACTATTGTGGTCAGATTATTTAAAAACCCTTGATGAAAGAATAATAATTGCAACGGCATTCGATGCATTTACCCATGCATTTGAAGGGTATATTTCTATCGCATCCAATCCGTTTACAGACATTTTAGCGATTGAAGCTATGGAGATTATTGTAAGAAATATCAAGGAAGTTATCGATAAGGCTACGTTAGATTTAAAAGAGCTTTTATTTGCATCATCTCTTGCAGGAATTGTTATTGCCCATACAGGGACAACGCTTTTACATGCTCTGGGGTATTATCTAACGAATCATTATAAGATTCATCATGGTGAGGCCAATGCCATCTTGCTTCCATCTTTTATTGATATCTGCAAAGGTAAGGGGGTAGGAAAGGTAACTAAAATAGAAGAAATTTTTAAGAAAAATCGATTTAATGTTTCTCAAGCAGTAAAAGAGATATTTCATGTGAAAATTTATGATATAATCGATAAAAATAATGCTGTTAAAATGATTGATTATGCACTAAATAAACCGAATTCTAAAAAGACACCTTTTATTGCAAGACAGGATTATATTTTAAATAATCTGTTCTAATTTTTGAGTATTGTTCTGTAATTTTTTTAACATAGGATTCAGTTTCACCAATTTTAGGGACTTGATTATTTTTTACCCTTGAAGGTCCAGCATTATATGCTGAAAGGGCAAGTTCAATATTTTTGAAATTTTTAAGCTGGATTGATAGATATTTTATACCAGCTTCGAGATTTTCGTTAATATCGAAAGGCTTTTGAAACCCCATCTCGAAGAATGTATTTGGCATCACCTGCATAAGCCCTATTGCCCCTGTTCTTGAAATTGCGAACTTTTTATATTTTGATTCCACCTGGATTACTATCTTTACAAGTTCTGGATCTATCCTATATTTATCGGATAATGTTTTTATCTTTTCCTCTAACTGTTCGGGAGATGGGGATCTTATAATTAAACCTGTTTCTGTGATGATATATTTTAATAAAAGATATACGCTAAATGTTCTTGATTTTATAAAAAATGGATTTATAATAGCCTTCGGATTAAAAGTAGTTATAAAACATACTGTGTTAATAAACAATAGGAATACTATGAATGAGTATAATATATTTTTATAAACCCTTTCAACCATTTTTAGATAATGGCACGAAAAGGTTTTTTAGTCAATATTAGAATATAAATATCTTGGAGAAGTAGATGAAAATTATCGATATTATTAAGTTGAAAAAGTCTGTATTATCTTTTGAGTTTTTTCCACCTAAAAAAGTTGAAAATGAACATATCTTGTTTGAAACTATAGAAGAGTTAAAAAATTTCAAACCAGATTTTGTTTCCATTACCTATGGAGCTGGTGGAAGTACCAAAGATAAAACTTTAAATTGGACTATTAAGCTACAAAACGATTACAAAATAGAAACTATGATGCATCTCACCTGTATAACCTCACAAAAGACTGAGATAGAGTATATTCTAAATCAACTATATAATAATAATGTTCAGAATATTTTAGCGTTGAGGGGTGATATACCAAAGGATAATAATGATTACAAAATTAGTAAAGATTTTCATTATGCTGCAGATCTTGTAAAAGTTATAAAAAGGGATGGGAGGTTTTGTATAGGGGTGGCAGGATATCCTGAGGGTCACCTGGAAGCTGAAAGTCTTGAAAAAGATATAGAATACCTTAAAAGAAAATTGGATGAGGGTGGGGAATTTATTATTACCCAGCTTTTTTTTGATAATCGATATTTTTATAATTATCGCGATCTGCTAGAAAAAAATAGTATAGATGTCCCCATTCTTGCTGGTATTATGCCTGTTACCTCTTTGCAACAGATCGATAGATTCAAGCAGATGTGTGGAGTAGATATTCCGAAGATGTTAATAGAAAAGCTTAAGGATAAAAATGATGAGGATATTTTTAAAATAGGTATTGAACACACTATTAATCAATGTCATGACTTAATTAAGAATGGTGTTAAAGGGCTTCATTTTTACACCCTTAATAAATCTGATGCCACTAAGATTATTTTACAATCTTTGGGTGATTATAGAAATGGGTAGAACCCTTATTCTTATCCCTTCTCTTAAGGAGGGTTCTTTGATCTTTAGAAAAAATTTCATAAAAGATAGTGATGGGGTTTTATGTTATAAGGGTGCTTATGCCGATATAGTTATTGTTGGTGTTGGTAAAACTTTGTCGGCAATTAATACATTTAAAACTCTTACAGGTTGTGATTATGAAAAAATTGTTCTTACCGGTATCTGTGGGGCGTATAGAAGTAGTGGTTTATCCATTGGTGAAGTTGTGACAATACATGAAGATTTTTTTGTGGATGAAGGTGTTTTTCTGGGTGATAAAATAATTGGAACAGATCAGTTGGGGTTCCCTATAGTGCAAAACAATGTGGTGGAATTTGATATATATGAAGATTTAAAAATTGTAAATGGCAATACAGTTTCACTTTGTAGTGGGGAGGATATTTATTCATCTATACTTAATAGCAAAAGTGGTGCAGATATTGAGACTATGGAGGGAGCATCTGTAGGGTATGTATTGAATCTTTTTGGGAAAAAAGGGTATCACATTAGAGCAGTTTCAAATTATTGTGGAAACAGGAAGGAACAGGAGTGGAATATTAAGTTAGCCATCGATAATCTTTACGGTTTTTTATTTTATAAATTCTTGGGTGGTGTTATTTGATGAGATTATATTTTTTTATTATTATGTTACTTTGTTATAATCTGTTAGCTTATACTTACTGTTTCGATGAAGCAGCTAAAGAATATAATATTCCGAAGCAGTTGCTTGTTGCTATAGCAAGAGTTGAAAGTAATTTAAAGCCAAATGCCATTAACTATAATAAGAACGGTACTTTTGATTATGGGGTTATGCAGATAAATAGCAGTTGGTATTTTGAGCTTGGAGATGAAAAGTGGCATAAACTTGCTGATCCGTGTGAAAATGTAAAGACAGGTGCTATGATCCTGTCAAGATGTATTAAAAAGTTTGGCTATAATTGGAAGGCGATAGATTGTTATAATAAAGGTTCAAAGGCAAAAGAAAATAGTATTTATGTTATCAAAGTTTATAAAGCGTTAACAAGTGCAGTTTTAAGAACTACAGATTAAGTGTAAAAATTGTAAGTTTACTGTAATTGTGCTTGACAATTACTTTTCATTTATATTAA
>JAINCL010000350.1:0-3507 GCA_036574145.1 Deferribacterales bacterium
TTAGCTCACCTATAAGGGATTGAAACTCCTAAGAACGCAAAGGCCCTTCGTTGGAAAGAAGGAAGTTTTTAGCTCACCTATAAGGGATTGAAACATGGAGTAACTGAATTTGACAGAAAAATGGTAAACAAAGTTTTTAGCTCACCTATAAGGGATTGAAACTCCTAAGAACGCAAAGGCCCTTCGTTGGAAAGAAGGAAGTTTTTAGCTCACCTATAAGGGATTGAAACCATCTTGAGCTCCAACGTGCCAATCGCCCCAATCAAGTTTTTAGCTCACCTATAAGGGATTGAAACTCTTTCTACTATTTTCTAAATCTCTTTGCTCTACTCTTGTTTTTAGCTCACCTATAAGGGATTGAAACCGGGGTTAACAATTTTTTTAAAATTTCTATTTCTTTTGTTTTTAGCTCACCTATAAGGGATTGAAACCAGGGTAAACGGGAAATGAATGAAACGCAAACTTTTTCGTTTTTAGCTCACCTATAAGGGATTGAAACCCATCTTATTTAACCCCCTTTTTTAATTCTTCTTTTTTAAGTTTTTAGCTCACCTATAAGGGATTGAAACTTATTTGGACATTTAATTCCTAATACGAATTTCTATAGTTTTTAGCTCACCTATAAGGGATTGAAACTAGAAGAGATTTTTGAAGATGTGAAATTACTTGACTTTGAAGTTTTTAGCTCACCTATAAGGGATTGAAACAAGGGGAACTTCGCACTCGTTGTGAAGTTTGGAGCAGTTTTTAGCTCACCTATAAGGGATTGAAACTAATTTTTGCCTTGATAATCAAACTTGTAAGTAGTTGCCTGTTTTTAGCTCACCTATCAGGGATTGAAACGAAGAAATTGAAGAAAGGCTTGCAAAGTTAGAAGAAGTTTTTAGCTCACCTATAAGGGATTGAAACTGTCTTCCGCTTGTCTTGGGTCTTCATTAAGAATTCGTCGTTTTTAGCTCACCTATAAGGGATTGAAACATAAGTGATAGGCCAGCATCATCAGTTTCTGATATAGACGTTTTTAGCTCACCTATAAGGGATTGAAACTCCAATCTATAATTTTGTAAATCGTCGCCATATCCAAGGTTTTTAGCTCACCTATAAGGGATTGAAACAAATCATTCCGTTTTTTGACAAATATACAAAACTAATCGTTTTTAGCTCACCTATAAGGGATTGAAACAAGATATAATATGTTCTATTCCGGAAATAGTATCTGGTTTTTAGCTCACCTATAAGGGATTGAAACTTTTGTCATCGCCTTCAATTGTGAATTCTTTGGATTGAAAGTTTTTAGCTCACCTATAAGGGATTGAAACTTGCCAAGAATGCTTTGTTTTGTGAGTTTAAAAGCCGTGTTTTTAGCTCACCTATAAGGGATTGAAACAGTTCTCCAAAATGTCCATCATTTGTAAGGATAAAAACCGGTTTTTAGCTCACCTATAAGGGATTGAAACACTGAAAATACATCTCAGCTCTTGCATTCTTATATTTGTTTTTAGCTCACCTATAAGGGATTGAAACGATATACATCAAAAGACGCTACTCATTTTTACTTAGAGTTTTTAGCTCACCTATAAGGGATTGAAACATGCTTATTGGCAAGAAAATCCAAGCCATACAAAAGAGTTTTTAGCTCACCTATAAGGGATTGAAACAATTGATTCACTAATTGCAATATCTCAAGCCCCAGGGTTTTTAGCTCACCTATAAGGGATTGAAACTGAAGGTGGTTTTATAGGGAAAGTGGAAGGTTATGGGGGTTTTTAGCTCACCTATAAGGGATTGAAACCAGTATCAGACACGACAGGTTTTGTTGCAGGCAATTATTGTTTTTAGCTCACCTATAAGGGATTGAAACGAGAAGTATGATGAAAAAGGAAATCTTTTTGAAAAATCAGGTTTTTAGCTCACCTATAAGGGATTGAAACAAAAATATAGATTTTCTCTTTCGTTTGGATTAACAAAGTTTTTAGCTCACCTATAAGGGATTGAAACAAATATACCAAGCGTCAAGGTCATTGTTTACATTTTGTAGTTTTTAGCTCACCTATAAGGGATTGAAACAAGTTAGACGATGTCCAGAATATTGACTTTCAAGAGAGTTTTTAGCTCACCTATAAGGGATTGAAACTAAGAAGAACCTGATTGGTCGTCGTGTAAAACCCAGCCGTTTTTAGCTCACCTATAAGGGATTGAAACAATACTTCATCTGTATTGTCTTTTAAAACTAAAATGATTGTTTTTAGCTCACCTATAAGGGATTGAAACGACTCATCATATAAACATATTTTTCACTTCCATATATCCAAGTTTTTAGCTCACCTATAAGGGATTGAAACATCACAGAGTGCGTGCCGCTTCAAGACAGCCTACTTTGGAACAGTTTTTAGCTCACCTATAAGGGATTGAAACTACATTCAAACCGAAGAAAGAGTTTGGTTTAGAATTTGTTTTTAGCTCACCTATAAGGGATTGAAACAAGATTGGTATGTAGAAACAAGTTTTGAAATACGAGGTTTTTAGCTCACCTATAAGGGATTGAAACTAATTTTTTTGGAGGTAAAAATGGCTATTATCTTTGAGTTTTTAGCTCACCTATAAGGGATTGAAACAGTGAAGATTATGTTCAAACAATATGGGATGAAGATTGGGTGTTTTTAGCTCACCTATAAGGGATTGAAACTTTGTTTAAACAGGTATGTAAGTAACCAAGGGACAAAGTTTTTAGCTCACCTATAAGGGATTGAAACGAAGGTGGTGCAAAGATGAAGGCATTTTTTACAGCATTGTTTTTAGCTCACCTATAAGGGATTGAAACACATTTCTCTTGAAATTTTCCTCGGATTTCCGACATAAGTTTTTAGCTCACCTATAAGGGATTGAAACATCCTTTAGACGACATATTTGAAGTCATCTTATTCGAGTTTTTAGCTCACCTATAAGGGATTGAAACTTCCACCTTTAGACGAAATAGACAGGCTTAAAAGGTAGTTTTTAGCTCACCTATAAGGGATTGAAACTATGTTTTGCTTAAAAAAACCTTCCGATAGATGTCATAGTTTTTAGCTCACCTATAAGGGATTGAAACTATGACGATTATTGATTGGGGCGATTGGCACGTTGGAGTTTTTAGCTCACCTATAAGGGATTGAAACATAATTGGGATGAATTCAAATTCTCCGTTCTTTTTGCGTTTTTAGCTCACCTATAAGGGATTGAAACCAGCCTCTGCGTGAATATCATAAGCAGTATTCTTTAGTTTTTAGCTCACCTATAAGGGATTGAAACACATATCTTAGTTGTCAATCAGGAGTTGATATTCAAACTGTTTTTAGCTCACCTATAAGGGATTGAAACTTAGGTTAGAGAGTGCATATAGAACTTTTGAGAATATTGTTTTTAGCTCACCTATAAGGGATTGAAACCACAAAATGGGAACTTCTCGAGTATTCAGCAGTTCCGTTTTTAGCTCACCTATAAGGGATTGAAACTTTTCATTTATCC
>JAINCL010000351.1:0-5263 GCA_036574145.1 Deferribacterales bacterium
TCATAACATTCCAACCATCAGAGATTCTTACATCGATGAAACTTTTAAAAGTAGAATCAAAGAATTTTTTTACAGTATCAAAATATAATAATCTCTCTATAACTTTATCATTTATATCTTCGGCAATACTTTTCGGTGCTACAACACTTGTGACCCTTAGGGGTGATGTTTTTAATGTAAATGATATATTTATATTTTTACTATACATCGATAATTCGAGCTGCTTTATTATCTTGGTATTTTTAAATGATATATACATCTCTTTACAGTTTATAAGATCTGAAGAACCTATATCGATCTTTTCCCCTTCCACCTCAGAAAATAGTGTTATTCTATTCTTTGGCTGATAGTTATAGTATTCACCATTTATTTCTACTATATGCTCACCTATAAAATAGTTCATCACTAAAAATTTAAGATACTCGTACTCTAAAAAACTTATATCTTTAACACTCATTTTTTAACCTCTTAATTCATCGTTGGGTTTAATAATAACAATTTATCAACCTTTGAAGGATTATTAATTGTTCTCTTTGCCATTTCAATCAATGTTTCTTGATATGGATTTATATCAAAGGCTGACCTGAATAGATTAGAGATCACCTCAATAATCTTATTAGATGCCACAGACAACCATATCTCTTTCTTCTCAGGTATTAAAACTATTTCGATAATCGTTGTATTTGGTACAGCATTTTTCATCAATTTATTGGTTAAACTATTTTTTAGAAATTCTAAATCATTTTTTGTAATATACTCCTTATTGCTCTCTTCCATATATCTCTTTTTCATCGTTATTAGTTCTGTTTTGAAATATCTGCTGTTAAATCTCTTTTCATCATACCTAACAGAAAAAAGTATATATTCCCCATATATAATCGGAGCTTCCCCAAAACTTATCTTTTCCGGATATTCAAAAGGTACAAATCCATAATTAACATGCTTCTCTTCATCATAAAAATTATTAAAACTATATTCTTCTAATATATCACCAATCTCCATAATATTGTATTTAAAGTCCTCATTAAAATACAATCTAAATATATTCATTGAGCCTGATAATATCCCCATAAATCAACCCCTATCATTCACTTTTTATCTTTTCGAACTGTTCCTTTAACTCTGCAAGTATTCTTCTAAGCTCTGCCTCATGCCCCTTTTCCTGTTCTGCAAGGCTAATAAAAAGCTCCTTAGCCTCTTTGGTTGTCGATTTTTCTGCTGCCTTTTTATAGAAATGCATCGCCTCAACCTCTTTCGGAATACGTAACAATACTATCTGTATCATCTCCTCTAACGCTTTTAATCGTTCCTGTTTACTCATATTGTTCGAATTATCAATTAATCTGGCCATGTAATTCTCCCACCGTTATATGCTATAAATGTCATAACAGGTATTATTATAATATAACCCCCCACATAAATCCATTTGAATGGTGTATTTAAAATTCCAGCTCCAATATAAACTCTTATGCTCATAACAATCAACGATATAATAATCAATATAAATGAAAATATTAACTTATTCCGAAATATATGTGTCATTGTTTTTTCATAATTGATAACCCAGCTTATCATTCCTGTTATCACAGCTGGAAATATCGATATAGTCCCAACAACTAAGGCGTAGTAACTACTCAACTCAAAGTTATTATTATCGAACATTAATGCGAAAACTATCATTAATGCTCCAAAATACAGTATACCCATTGGATAATGAATAAATATAGGGTGTGGGTGATATTTTCTGTATAAAGCCCTATATCTTTCCATCTTATTATCTTCTTTTATATCATCCTCAAGATCGCAAACATATTTAACCTTTTCAAGAACACGTGCATCATGGGGTGCCATACTGATAAAGTCTGTCAAATCTTCCCCAGCCTTATGCCTTCCCATATGCTTACCATTTTTCCACAGCCTGCTATCGGATACATCATAAACTTTACCGTCATATATTATATATGCAGGCTTACCATTTTCACCGTTATACTGTTTTACTTCCTCTCTTTTCATACACCACCACTAACTATTTTTACCTTACTTACCATGAAACTTTCTTAACACTCCATCACTTAATACAACATACCTTTTTATATATGGCTTATATCTCCCATCTTTCAACATAATAAACCCTGTGAAATTTTTCACACCTTCTATTTCATTTTTTATTATTAAATATGATTCTAATCCAATTATAGCAGAGTAATAATCTTTTTCAACATTTTCAGCAACTTTTCTCAACATTTCATCTTCATCTAAACAGCTAACAAAACTATAAAATTCAACATTTCTTATCCCGCTTAGCAGTTCCTGATCCATCACCCTACCGCAGAGATGATCCAATAAAAGATCGAGCCTGGCATTGTCAATCTTATTTCTCATCATCAACGGTGTAATCATATTTCTAAATACCTTATCCTCATCTCCCATCACTATAAATACAACCTTTTTTTTCCCTATTTTTTGTCGTTCCTTATTCAACAAATTTTCTATATCTTTTTGGGTTGCAGCAAAACTATAATTCACACCCCTTTTCTTTAGAATATCCATCATCTCTTCGTCCCATAACCTCTCATCATATATTATGTAAAATTGATTATTGACCTGATCTTTATTTTCGTTTAAATACTCTACAAACAACTCTTTTATACTAAATCTAAGACTTATCCCCTCTTTTTCACCAAATCTTATATAATATTTTTCTGCATCAAACCCTATACCTTCACCCAATCCATTTACAATTTTATAATCAAAACTTCTCCCCATACTTTCTATAGAATATATAAAGCTACGAACAACTTTACTGAAGGGATCACCCACTATTTCAACTGTATTATCTGCAAACCCTACACTACTTATTAGTAATATAACAGTAAGTCCTAAGAAAAGGCTCTTCAATCCTGACATTTCTAACCTCCAATCCCTTATTTCTTATAAATTTCTCTGCCTCTTTCAATTCATCATCAAGTTTTTTCCCTTTATATAATAACCATGAAGATGTTTCACGTGAAACATTAAAGCTTTTCTTTAAGATATCAAGCACAGAAGATACACCACGCGCCGTAAAAAGATCAAAGGAACGAAACTTTATATTTTCGATACGATCATTAATTACTTCAACATTATCAAGACCCAACACATTTACTGCGGATAATAAAAAGTCAGCTTTCTTCCTTATACTTTCGACAAGGTAAACAGGTTTTTGTGAATAAAATATTGCTATAACAATACCAGGGAAACCGCCTCCAGAACCAATATCGCATAAAGACTCGAAAGAAGGATTATACTTTATAAAAAAATAGATGCTATCAAGATAATGTTTAATATAAAATTGTTCTTTATCTTTGATAGAGGTGAGATTTAAAGTAGCATTTTTATGTAAATCATAAAAAAGATCAAGTCGTTTCTGAATATCATCTGATAAAGAGATATAATCATTTAACATAATTATGGGTCTTTAAATAGATATGGATTAAAGAAACAGCAGAGGGTGTCATACCTTTGATCCTGAGAGCTTGTCCCAATGTTCTAGGTCTAATAGCGTTTAGCTTTTCAATGTATTCTCTGCGTAAACCTACTATTTTGGTAAAATCTAAATCATCAGGGATGCGAACATTTTCGATTTTTGACAACTTTTTAGCATCCTCCTCCTGCTTTCTGATATACCCCTCATACTTAACACGTATTGAAGCCTGATTTAAAATCTTATCAGGATAATTTTTCGATAAGAACTGTTTTATATGATCAATCTCAACCTCAGGTCTCTTTAAAAGATCAATTAAAACCATAGATCCTTCTAAATTTATACCAAGATCGGCGAAAAATGAGCGATTGGTATCATTAAATGGAAGTTTTGAACTGGAAAGATCTGTCAAACATTCATCCAGCAGATGTTTTTCTGAAAGGAATCTTTCATAACGTTTTTGAGAAATCAAACCAAGCTTATAACCCTTATCTAAAAGCCGATATTCAGCATTATCCTCCCTCAGCAATAATCTATATTCAGATCGAGAATGAAACATTCTATATGGTTCATCTACACCCTTTGTAACCAGATCATCAATCATAACACCTATAAAACTTTCATCTCTTCCCAAGACAAAAGATTTACCATCTATGCTAAGTACTGCATTTATACCTGCAATCAAACCTTGAGCCGCAGCCTCCTCATACCCAGTGGTCCCATTAATTTGACCTGCAAAAAATAAACCTTTTATTGTTTTAGTTTCAAGAGTGGGATAAAGTTCTGTAGGCTGGACAAAATCGTACTCTATTGCATAAGCAGGTCTAATAAACTCAACCTTTTCAAGCCCCACAACAGACCTATACATAGCAATCTGAACATCGATAGGTAAAGAGGATGAAAAACCATTGGCATAAACCTCTTTTGTATCTAAACCTTCAGGCTCCAAGAAAATCTGATGGCGACTCTTGTCAGGGAATTTTTTAACCTTATCCTCAATAGATGGGCAATAACGTGGTCCTATCCCTTTTATGACACCAGCATAAAGAGGTGAACGGTGAAGATTATTTCTGATAATCTCATGTGTTGTCTCATTTGTATAAGTGATATAACAAGAGATCTGCGGCATAGTAATAGATTCAGTTTCGAAAGAAAATGGCTCAGGAGGGTTATCCCCCTTTTGCTCCTCCAAAATACTCCAGTTAATTGTATCAGCATGTAATCTCGCAGGTGTTCCGGTTTTAAGACGTTGAAGCTCAAATCCTAACTTTTGAAGAGAATTAGAAAGATCAGTAGAAGCAAATTCATTGGCTCTACCAGCCTGATATCTTTTATCACCAATATGAATCAAACCATTTAAAAAAGTTCCTGTTGCAAGTACTAGAGATTTACATTTAAAAAAATACCCAGTATCACACTCAACACCGATTACAGAGCCATCTTTTACAACTATATCTGTCACCACAGCCTGTTTTACAGTAAGATTAGGTGTGGTCATAACCTTTTCAGTCATATAAAGTCTATAAAGCTTTTTATCTGCCTGTGCCCTCGAGCTTCTTACAGCAGGTCCTTTCTTTTTATTTAAAATGCGAAACTGTATCCCTGTTGCATCTATACACTTTGCCATCTCACCCCCAAGGGTATCGAGATCTTTTACAAGGCAACCCTTAGCAAGGCCTCCGATGGCAGGGTTACAACTCATTTGTGCAATTGTTTCTATATAAATCGTAATAAGTAGAGTTTTTGCACCCATTTTTGCAGATATCAATGCAGCTTCTATACCAGCATGACCTGCACCAA
>JAINCL010000352.1:0-6429 GCA_036574145.1 Deferribacterales bacterium
ACATATTATTTATCAAATACTTACAACTCTATAGCATTATTTACATAAACAAACATAAGAAAATTTAACAAACTTTAAAATTGTTTTATTCCATCAAAATTACATCAAGTTATATAACCTTAAAAAGCTCTTCTCTAACCATCTGTAATAAAGATCTATCTTCTATCTTATTGCCAGATTCATCGGTAATATAAAATGAGTCCACTACCCTATTCACATCTGTAGATATTTTTGCCTTTTGAACACTTATCCTCAATCTTTCAAAAACAGATAAGATATAATAAAGCAAACCAACATAATCTTCAGCATATATGTCAACAATAGTATATAGTGGAGAAGTAATATTATCGAATTCAACTTTTCGATTAACTTTAAATAACTTTTTCTTAGCATATATATTCCGACCAATTTTTGCTAGAAGATCATCCACAGATATTTTACCAGCCAAAACATTCTTTATTCTACCCTCTATAAAAGGAAACTGTTGATGTATATCATCTAAGGTTTCATTCTCTTTTATTATTTGAATCTTATCAATTGCTATCGTTCTGTTTAAAGTATATATTTGAGCTCCAAGAATATTAAGATTAAACGAAGCCAATACCCATGCCAATTTCTTTAAAAGACCTATTGAATCATAAGTACATATCGTAATCTCATAACAATTAAGATCATTTCTAATTTCACCATATGTGATATTTCTATGCTGTTCATTTAACTGAATAGCCATTTCAAGATGTCTGATAATGTGCTTCACCTTGTTGGTGAAGATATAGTCATCGTCTAATGCCTGTATCATATTTAGAATAAGGATATTGTTACCTGCCCTATCAATAAGCTTCCTTTTCTTAGTTTCAACAATTGTAGCAAACTCTTTCACAAGATCTTCTGATTCAAAAGCTCTTAATGCATTTTCATATAATTCTGTCAATAATGAACTTTTCCAATCTGTAAAATTATTTCCACCCGTAGCTTTTAGATCTGCATAAGTTAAAAGATAAAGTATCCTCAGTTCATCTTTACTGTTAATAAATGAGATAAAATGCTTTATGATATCAATATCATGAATATCTCTTCTTTGAGATATATGCGACATAAGAAGATGATGTTTAACAAGATTTGCAACTGTATCAATATCATCAAAACGTAACCCAAATCTGCCACATATAACTTTACTCATTTTAGCACCAACTTCAGAATGGTTTTTACCTTGCCCTTTACCTATATCATGCAAAAGGATGGAAAGTGCTAAAAGATCTTTACGTTCAACCTTTTTAAAAACCTCCTGATAAGATGAAAACCTATTGTTAAATGTCATCGCAAGTTCATCAATATGTTTAAGTGCCAATAATGTATGTTCATCAACCGTATAATGATGGTAGGTATTAAACTGAGCTTTGCAATAAATATCACTAAATTCTGGGATAAATCTTTCCAATACACCATCTTTTAACATATTATTGGTTATTTTGAAACTATTTGGAAAATCTGATATAGCCTTTAAAAAAAGATAACCATATTTTTTAAGATAATTTTCATCAATAAGATAAAGATGCTCCTTGATCAATTGAGAAGTACCTGAAGATATCTTCAAAGAAGTTTTAGCTGATATAATATATGTAGTTATAAATAGAGATGGCTGATCTATAAATATATTAGCATCTTTTACAGATATCTGATTTTCATATTTCACAAGTCCAAAACCAAGATCCTCTATAACTATACGTTTTAAATTATTTTTAACAATATAATTGGTCAGTGTGTTATCAAAAACTTTATGTGTTATATCTGAAATAATTCTTGCTGACTTATAATAATCCCTTAAAAAAAGCTCCACCCCGAGTGTATATAATGTATCAGTATATCCAAAAGATTCTGCTATATTTTTTTGAGATTCCATATTTAGATTATCATTTTTTCTATTATGAAAATAATGAAGTCTTATCCTTATCTTAAAAAGAAATGAGATACTTGTAGTTAAAGTATCATATTCGTCAAAAGATATTATTTTTTCATGAACCAATGTGGATAATTTTTCACTATCATAAAGAACCTTATTTATCCAATAGATGCTATTATAGTCTCTTATACCACCTATCCCCTCTTTTATGTTAGGTTCGATTTTAAATATCGAATCTCTATATTTCTTCATCCTTTTCCTAAGATCATTAATCTTACTTATTAAAAATTGATATTTACCTCTATTTAATATATAATTATTCACCATTTTGTTAAAAATATCGTATGTTTTTATACTACCATCAAGAAATCTATTATCTATAAGGGAGTTTTTCACAATATCATCAAGGTTTGATGGATCTGACAACTCTTCAAGGCTTTTGATCTGAATACCTGGAGCAAGACCAAGATCCCATAAAGCAGAGCTAAATAGATTAATAAATTCCTCTTTTTTCCTGTTGAGTTTACCTATATGAAATATAAGAATATCTATATCGGAAAATGGACACATCTCTTTACGAGCATACCCACCAAGTGCAATAATTGCAATGTCATCCCAATCAGCATTAAATAACGAGTAAACCTCTTTTATGGTTATATCTGCAAGATCAGTAAGTTTGTAAAGTATATGCCAGGGTACAAAATCCTGAACCATATACTGCTCTTTTTTAATTGTTTCCCAATGTTCCCAATATCTCTTTTTTAATTCGTTTAAATTCATATTCTATATCCCGATTTTTTATTTTATATTATACAAATATTAAAAACAAATCAAACAGAAAAAAACTTCACATTTTAAGTAAAATGTTATATTATACTCTGATGAAGATCGCATTCCATACTTTTGGCTGTAAAGTAAACTTAGTAGAGACAGAAAATCTCAAGCTAAAAGCATCTGAAGAAGGTTATGAGTATGTGCCTGACTTAGAAGATGCTGATATTATAGTAATAAATTCATGTGCTGTCACCGACAAAGCTGAAAAAAAAACCTTACAATATCTCAGGAGAATTAAATCCAAATTCCCAAATAAAAAGATAGCAGTTACTGGGTGTATGGCAGAACTAAAAAAAGATGACCTTGGTGTTGATTTTGTAATCACAAATGCTGGGAAAGATGAAATATTTAAATATATTAGTAACCGTTCAAACTTTCTCACCCCCATCGATACCCTTGATCATTACAGAGAAAATTACTCAACAGGATTAATGGATAAAACACGTGGATTTTTAAAAATCCAAGATGGTTGTGATGAATTTTGCAGTTATTGTATAATACCTTTTTTAAGGGGCAAACCACGAAGTAAACCGATTCAGAACATAGTGGATGAATTTTCAATCCTTCTTCAGAAAGGCTTTAAAGAGATTGTCCTTGTGGGGATCCATATAGGAAAATATGGATTAGATATAAACAGTTCAATATATGAATTACTCTTAAAACTTACATCTTTTGAAGGTAAATATAGAATAAGACTATCATCCATTGAGATAAATGAATTAACAGATGAGCTAATATCTCTAATAGTTAACAACAATAATATTTGTAAACATCTCCATATACCCCTTCAAAGTGCATCTGATAAAATTTTGCAGTTAATGGGAAGAAAGTATAATTATGAATATTTTATAAGAAAAATCAAAGAAATAAAAAAACTCTCACCATTTATTACCATAGGTAGTGATATAATTGTCGGATTCCCGGGTGAAACAGAAGAGGATTTCTCACAAATATATGATAATATCTATAATTCCCCTTTAGATTATCTGCATGTTTTCCCATATTCAAAACGTGAAGGTACTAAAGCTGCTAACATGAACAATCAGATCGATGAACATACCAAACATTACCGTTCAGAAAAACTCAGAGAGCTCAGTGATGCAAAAAAATTTAATTCTGCAAAGAAATTTTTTGGAAAAGAGATAGAAGTATTAACTGAAAAAAATAGCAAAGGGTTAACTGAGCATTACTTTGAAGTAACCTTTCTTCATAACAATATAGAACCAAACCGTTTTGTAAAAACAAAAATTGTAGGGATTACCTTTGATGGAAACCTTATAGGTAAGATAATAGAGGAGGTATTATGGGTTTAAAAATCGTCGTAATAGGTGGAGTAGCTGCCGGTGCCACCGCTGCAGTTAAAGCAAGAAGAATGGACGAAACTGCAGAAATAACCATTTTGGAAAAAAATAATTATGTATCATTTGCCAATTGTGGAATGCCTTATTACATTGGTGACACTATTCGTAGCAGAAACTCACTGATATTTCACAATGCTAAATCATTTAAACAAAGGTTTAATATAAATGTCTATACAAAAACTGAAGCAAGAAGTATAGATCCAGATAAAAAATTGGTTTATGCAATTAAAGATGGTGAAGAAATAACTTTCAAATATGACAAATTAATATTATGTAATGGTGCTAAAACAGTATTGCCACCCATAGAAGGTATTAATTCTGTAAGATATCATACTCTAAGATCCATTGAAGATATGGATGGAATAAAAGAAACGATAAAATCTTCAAAGGTTAAAACTGCAACTATAATAGGAGCAGGTTTTATAGGAGTAGAAATTGCTGAAGCCCTACACAATTTGGGAATTGATGTAAAGATGGTTGAAGCAACCCCTTTTATATTACCAATGTTAAGTCCTGAAGTATCTCTAAAAATTTATGAAGAGATGACAAAAGCAGGTATTGAAATATTAACTTCATGTAAAATTATAAAAGCTGATTCGAACCATGATGGTAAAATCATTCTCACAGATAACAACAATAATTCATTTACAACAGAACTTTTAATTATAGCTACAGGTGTAAAACCAGATACAGATTTGGCAAAAACAGCTGGGATAAAAATAGGTGTATCAGGTGGAATTGAGGTTAACTGTTTCATGGAAACCTCTGTAAAAGATATTTACGCCGCCGGTGATATCACAGAAAAGATAAACCTTATAACAGGTAAAAAAACTTTAGCTCCACTTGCTGGACCAGCGAATAGAGAAGGTAGAGTAGCAGGATCTAACGCAGTTGGTTTTAAAAAAGAATACAAAGGCACATTGAAAACTGCCATAGTAAGTTTTGGTAAAGCATGTTGTGCCCAAACAGGATTATCTTACGAAGAAGCTATAAAAGAAGGTTTTGATCCCCATGTTGTTTATACAGAAGATCCTGACCATGTAACCTATTATCCTGGAGCTAAATATATTTTTCTGAAACTGATTTTTGATAAAAAAGATGGTAGAATTTTGGGAGCACAGGCATCAGGAGAGGAAGGTGTAGCCAGAAGGATCGATGTTTTAGCCACAGCTATATACAATAAGATGACCGTTTACGATCTTGAAGATCTCGATTTATCGTATTCCCCACCATATGGTGCTGCCAAAGATCCAGTCAATATTTCTGGTTATGTAGCATCCAATCTCTTAAGGTGTGAAGTAAAAGCTGTAACACCAGAGGAATTCCTAAATATTTTCCAAAACAATCAAGATTTACAGATACTTGATGTACGTTCCCAGATAGAATACAAAACATATAAAGTAAAAAACTCCATTAATATATATGTAAACAATCTTCGAGAATACATTGACCAATTAAATAAAAATTTACCTGTTTATATTTACTGTACTTCTGGATATAGAAGTTATTTAGCCGCAAAAATCCTTTCACAATATGGATTTGAAGCCTACAACATACTTGGTGGAATCGAGGCAATAGTTAGATTTAACAAAATAAAAAAATTGGAGGTAATTGATGGAAGTAATTCTTAACACAAATCTGGAAGGATTAAAACTACTCGGCAGAGGTAAAGTAAGAGATATATACGATATTGGTGATTATTTATTGATTGTAACCACAGATAGAATATCTGCCTTTGATGTGATTATGCCAAATGGAATACCTTATAAAGGTTACGTATTGACACAACTATCAAAATTCTGGTTTGAACATCTCAAAGATATAGTTGACAACCATCTAATCACCACAAATATTGACGAAATGCCAGAAGAGGTTAGAAAGCATAAAAAGATCTTAGATGGTAGAACAATGTTGGTAAAAAAAGCTAAGCCTTATCCTATAGAATGTGTAGTAAGAGGATATTTATCGGGCTCTGGATGGAAAGATTATAAAGCAACTGGATCAGTTTGTGGAATAAAACTAAAAGAAGGTATGATAGAGTCTGAGAAACTCGATGAACCAATTTTTACTCCTGCCACAAAAGAGGAGTTGGGTAAACATGATGAAAATATCTCTTTTGAAAGGATGTGTGACATTGTAGGTAAAGAGACAGCAGAAAAGCTTAGAGATTATGCAATAAATGTTTACAAAAAAGCCTCCTCAATTACAGAGGAAAAAGGTATAATCATTGCAGATACCAAAATGGAGTTTGGACTCTACAATGGAAAAATCATACTTATTGATGAAGTTCTAACTCCTGATTCTTCAAGATTCTGGTTTAAAAACCTTTATCAA
>JAINCL010000353.1:0-2645 GCA_036574145.1 Deferribacterales bacterium
TTTCATTGTTATGTTTATATGAGATGACATTATTCAATCTTTTGATATTTTCCATTAATTCATCCTCTGTTAGGTCGAAAATAGAGGAAAGATCTTTTGCAGTACATGGTCTCATTTCAAGTATAGATTTTATATATGTATGATAGTTATTATCTTCTATTTTTAGGTTTTTCATAAAATTTTTCACAGGTTCTACACGTATACCTTCTTTTTTAAAGAATATGGCTATTTCCAGCAATTCACTGTCTGATAATCGTACTGCATCAGGATATGCTGGTGGTCTGAAAACAGTATTGATTTGTACTTTGTTATATTTTAAATCTTTAATATAGGAAGCGATCTTTTTTAGTTCATCGTAACCATCATTTACACCTTTCACAATTAAAACCTCAATATTCAACTCTCCAGTGAAAGTATAAGAAAAGCTCTTTAAATGTTCTAAAATCTCTTTTAGATTTAGTTTTTTATGGGGTCTATTAACTTTATAAAAAATCTCTTCAGACACTGCATCGATACTTGGTACAATAATATCAAAATTTAATACCCCTTTTTTAACTTCATCATCTGTAAGTAGCGTGCTATTGGTTAAAAGCACTAATGGATGATTAATTAATTCTTTCACTCTTTGAACAATTATTTCTATATCTTTATTTAAAGTAGGTTCACCAGATCCTGTTATAGTAACCACATCTATATTATCTTTTAGAGAATTATAGGCAATTTTCAATTCATTGATCATTTCTTCAATATTGATATAGCTATCTCTTTTATTAGTTAGTTTGTTGGTACGTCCGACTTCACAATAGATACAATCTAAATTACATGTTTTAGCTGGTACGATATCTATTCCTAATGAGCTTCCTAGTCTTCTTGATGGCACTGGTCCAAATATATATTTCATCTATACCTCCATGATTGATATATTATATACTTTTATTGAAATATGTTAAGAGTAAAAAATAGTAATGATACTAAAATTAAGTGAAAAAATATATTTAGTAAGTTTAAAAATCTTGAATTTTTATTTTTATATGTTAGAATTAAGTAAAATATTTTTTAGGGGGTTTGTGTATGAATGTAAATGATATTAGAAACATAAGGAATGTTGCGTTTATTTCCCATGGAGGAGCGGGTAAGACAAGCCTCGTAGATACTATCCTTTATAATGCAAAGGTTAACAATAGGATAGGTAGTGTGGATAATGGCACAAGTTTGATGGATTTTGATCCTGTTGAGATTGAGAGGAAGATTTCTGTCAATTTAAAGGTTGCTTCTATTGAGTGGAGCAATCATTTGATTAATATTATCGATACTCCTGGATACGCAAATTTCCTTCATGAAACTAAATGTGCAGTTTCTGCTGTCGGAGGTGCTGTTGTTATTGCAAGTGCCATTACTGGGGTTAAAGTGGAAACTGAAAGGGTTTGGAAATTTGCTGATGAATATGACCTTGCTAAAATAATTTTTGTTAATAAAATGGATAAGGAGAGAGCAGATTTTTTTAGAGCTATTGCAGATATAGAGAAAACATTTAAAATTAGACCTTTACCTATCTTTCTACCAATTGGTCAGGAAGAAAGTTTTAGAGGTGTTATAGACCTCTTAAAATTTAAAGCTTATATTTATCCAGATGAGCCAACTGCTAATTATAAAATAGAAGATATTCCAGCGGAATTGTTGTCTGAAGCTGAAAATTATAGATCAAAGTTACTCGAAGCGATAAGTGAAAATGATGATGAGCTTATAGAAAAGTATTTAGATGGGGCGGAATTCACAGAGGAGGAGATTGTTAAAGGTATAAGGGAGGGGACAATTTCTAAGAGATTTTTCCCTGTAATACCTGGTTCTGCTGTAAAAAACATAGGTAGTAAGCTTCTTCTTGAAGCTATAATTAAATATTTACCATCACCTATTGAGAGGGAGCGTAAAAAAGCGATAGATACTAAGACTGGTGAAACTGTTTTTATAGATCCTCTTGATAGTGAGTTTAGAGCTTTTGTATTTAAAACTTTCATAGATCCTTTTGCTGGTAAATTAACTATCTTTAGGGTATACTCTGGTGAGATTACAAAAGATTCAGAAATATATAATATAAATAAAGAAGAAACTGAGAAGGTAAACCAACTATATCTTTTACAGGGCAAGAATTTCATTAAAGTTGATAAGTTAATTGCTGGTCAGATAGGGATGATAAATAAATTAAAATATACAGAAACATTTGATACATTGTGTAAAAATAAAAAATCTACCATAATATTTGAACCTGTTACTATACCTGAGCCTGTTCTTGCTTTTTCAATTGTTCCTAAATCTAAAGATGATGAGGAGAAAGTTAGTAACGGCTTACATAGGTTGATGGAAGAGGATATAGGTATAAGAATCAGCAGGGATGAGCAAACCAATGAACTGCTTTTGAGTGGAACAGGTCAGATGCATATTGAAATAGTTGTGGATAAGCTTAAAAGGAAATTTAATGTAGATGTGGAGTTAAAGACACCAAAAGTCCCATACAAGGAGACTATAAAGAAATCTGCCCAGGGGCAAGGGAAGTATAAAAAGCAATCTGGTGGTAGAGGTCAATATGGTGATGTATGGATAGAATTGCAACCTCTTGAAAGAGGAGCAGGATTTCAGTTTGAAGATAG
>JAINCL010000354.1:0-6208 GCA_036574145.1 Deferribacterales bacterium
CATCTTGACACCATTTACAAGGTAAATGATAACTGGAATCCTCTTCTTCCTCACATAATTCAAAAACACATCCTGGATATTAAGTTTTTTACTCATAAAACCCCTCTAATTATAATTTGTTTTTATATTATAGATTATAAAACAGACCTTTTCAAGAGAAATTTTTATTAACATCAAACTTATAAAAATAACATCCACAATTTGATATTTGACATCTTTCTATTATTCTTAAATTATCACTTTTATCATAACTTTTATGTTGACTTTTCCAAAATTCTTTATATAATACATAAAAAATAATATGTGAGGCACCATGCAAGCTACAGCACAAACATTATATGCAATTTATGCTCTAACATATATAGCCAAAGCTAAATCACCCATAAAAGCTCAGGAGATATCAGAAAAAACTGGTCTGCCCAAGCGCTTCCTTGAAATTACATTATTAAAATTAAAAGCAGCCAATATACTTGAATCTAAAAAAGGCAGAGATGGTGGGTTCTTTTTAAAAAGAACAGTTCAAGAGATAACACTTTACGATATAGTATCTGTCACGGAAAACTCCATCAACATATTCGACTGCACCAAACACCTTAAAGAAAACTGCAATTTTAAATCAATCTTCGATACAATAAACAATAAACTAACAGAAACATTAAAGTCAATAACTTTAGAGGATATAATTAAATCAAATAACATAAATATCACAGATTTTGTGATATAATATTGGAGGTATAATATGAAAAATGTAGAATCACTTTTACTTCACTACGGTTATACACCTGATAATACAGGTGCAAGAGCTGTCCCCATCTACCAAACCACTTCGTACAACTTCAGATCCACAGAACATGCCGCAAACCTTTTCGCCCTCAAAGAATTGGGTTTCATCTACACTAGATTAATGAATCCAACTCAAGATGTCCTGGAGAAAAGACTCGCCGCGCTATATGGTGGGACATCAGCGTTAGCTGTTTCATCAGGTCAAGCTGCTATAAGTTATGCCATATTAAACATAACCCGTCCTGGAGATAATATTGTAAGTACATCATTTCTATATGGTGGTACATACAACCTATTTAAGTATACGATGAAAAAATTATGCAGAGAGGTTCGTTTTGTAAATACAGGCAATCTCGAAGAGATAGAAAAAAATATAGATGCAAATACAAAAGCTATATATATAGAAAGTATAGGTAACCCAAAGAACAATGTTAACGATTACTTAGCAATCTCTTCAATAGCAAAAAAACATCGCATCCCATTGATAGTGGACAATACCGTATCACCATATATATTAAACCCCTTTGAATATGGTGCAGATATAATAGTAAAATCGTTAACAAAATTCACTACCGGCAACGGAACAAGCATAGGTGGGGCAATTATCGAAAAAGGTGACTTCAATTGGAACAACGGAAACTTTCCTGAAATGACAGAAGAGGACGATTCATATCATGGTTTAAAATATTGGGATACATTCGGCTGGCACGATAATGCAGCGATAAAGGGTGTAGCCTTTACTATAAAAATTAGATTACAGTTTTTAAGAGATTTAGGTGCCTGCATAAGCCCTTTCAATGCATTTATGACAATAGAAGGTCTCGAGACGCTACCACTCAGGATGAAAGCACACTGCAACAATGCCCTTAAAGTAGCAAAATTTTTGGAAAACCATCCCAATGTTTCTTGGGTAAATTACCCAGGATTAGAATCACACCCCGACCATGAAAATGCAAAAAAATACCTGAAAGGTAACTACGGTGCTATTATTGGATTTGGGGTAAAAGGTGGTTATGAAGCTGGTAAAAAATTTATAAATAATGTAAAGATGATAAGCCACCTTGCAAATATTGGAGATGCAAGAACCCTTGTAATCCACCCTGCAAGCACAACTCATCAACAACTTTCAAAAGAGGACCTTATAAAATCTGGAGTAAGTGAAGATTTCATACGATTATCCGTTGGTTTGGAGCATGTTGATGATATAATAGAAGATTTAGATAACGCTTTGAGGAGTTAACATGAAAAATTTTTATGAAAAAAATTTTAGATCTGTGGGTAACACTCCCATTGTTTACCTTTCTAATCTGAGCAAAGGTCTAAATGGGAAACTCTTTGCAAAACTGGAAAGCAGAAATCCAGCATTCTCAGTAAAAGATAGAATAGCCTATTCTATGATTATAGAGGCAATCCAGAATGGAAGATTAAAAGAGAATATGGAGATTTTAGAACCCACAAGCGGTAATACAGGTATAGCCTTGTCAATGGTGGGAGCATCACTCGGCTTCAAAGTCAAACTTGTTATGCCAGAATCGATGAGTATAGAAAGAAGAAGTTTGATGAAGATATTTGGAGCAGAATTTATATTAACTCCAGCAGAAAAAGGTATGAAGGGAGCCATAGACAAAGTGAAAGAATTGATAGACGAAGAACCAGATAGATATTTCCAACCCTCCCAATTCGACAATCCTGCAAACCCAAAAATACATGAAGCTACCACTGGACCAGAGATTTTTAGAGATATGAATGGAGATGTGGACTTCTTTGTAGCCGGTGTCGGAACAGGTGGAACAATAACAGGAACATCACGATTTCTAAAAAAAGTAACCTTTGGAAATGTTAAAGCAATTGCTATAGAACCAGAAAAAAGCCCTGCAATCACAAGATTTTTAAACAATGAACCCTATACACCTTCACCACACAAGATTCAAGGAATTGGTGCTGGATTCATCCCTAAAAATCTGGATATAACAATATTAGATGAAGTAATCAGGATAGAGGATGAAGAGGCACTGGAATATGCAAAATTACTTTCAGCAAAAGAGGGGATTTTAGCCGGGATATCAAGTGGAGCAAATCTTGCAGCGGCAATTAAAATTGCAAAAAGACCTGAGAATAAAGAGAAAAACATTGTATTTATTGTATGCGATACTGGAGAACGATATTTAAGCACAGCACTTTTCCAATAAAGAAAGGGAGCCTAAGCTCCCTTTCACCCTACTTACCTACTCAACCAATCACCTACTTAGACATTCAATCTTGACCTTCATTAAGGTGCTTTTTAGCATGTTCAATAGCCAAATCATAATTTGAAAAAAGATGTTTTTCATGAATAACATTAGTCAGCCCAAGCTGCTTCATCATATCAACTATATTTTCTTTCGCACATATAATTACCTTGATCCCTTTATCATTGAGGTTTAAAAACATATCCTCAAGGGCAAAAACAGCAGATGAATCTATGAAAGGTACTTTACAGCAATCAAAAAGTATAACCTTAGTACCCAATAGCTCATTCCCCCTTTCCACAACCTGTGTTGTAGAACCGAAAAAGAATGGACCATCAATAGTCACCACTCTCAAACCATTTTCAATCCCAGATCTATTCTCATCAACCATATCTGTTTTAATATCTACATTAAATTGTTTTGCCATCCTATATGTTAATAGCATAGAAGCAAGCACAAGCCCAACCCCTACAGCTACAATAAGGTCCACCAGAACGGTAAGAACAAAAACTATAAACATAACAACTACATCATGTTTTGGAGCAACTTTTATCAATTTTAAAAATTTATAGTCTATTATATCAACACCAACTTTTATAAGAATACCTGCAAGCAATGCCATGGGTATATGGGAAGCATATTTCCCAAAACCCAATAAGACCAGAAGAAGGAATATAGCATGAATCATACCTGACAATCTTGTTCTACCACCAGTTTTAACATTAATAACACTTCTCATCGTTGCACCAGCCCCAGGGATACCTCCAAACAAACCTGCAATCATATTACCAATCCCTTGCCCTATTAACTCTCGATTAGAATCATGTTTGGTTCTGGTTATGGAATCAACCACTAACGATGTAAGCAATGTATCTATAGCACCCAAGACAGCTAAACTTAATGCAAAAGTAAATGACACCCCAACTAAATGTAGATCAAATTTAGGCATATTAAGTTTCGGAAAACCTTCTGGTATCGCACCGATGGTTTGGATATCAAGATTTAAAATTGCAGCAATTGGCGTAATAATAAGTAATGATAAAAGTGGAGTTGGTATTATCTTTGCAACCTTTTTTGGAGTAAGATATAATATTGCAAGTGTTGATAAAAAAATTATCAAGGCATAGATATTAATATTTGAAAGGGTACCACCAAGATTTGCAATGGTAATTAAAGGAGATCCTTTAACTGGACTACCGAATGCAGGATTTATCTGTAAAATAATTATTATTACGCCAATCCCTGTCATGAAACCAGATACAACAGGATAAGGGATATATTTAATAAAACCACCAACCTTCAAAATACCAAAAACAATCTGCAATAATCCAGAAAGAACAACAACCATAATAATAGCAGAAAGATCACCCTTTAAAGCCACCACTACAGATGCCATTACAACTGTCATAGGTCCAGTAGGACCAGAAACCTGCAGTTTAGTTCCACCAAAAAGTGAAGCAAAAAAACCAAGGAATATAGCACCATAAAGTCCAGCTATGGCACCAAGTCCACTTGCAACACCAAAAGCAAGGGCAAGTGGTAAAGCCACAATTCCAGCAGTCAACCCGCCATAAATATCACCTTTCAGATTAGCAAAATTGTATCTTACCATGACAACCTCCTGATGTTTCTCTAATCCTATTTTCAATATTAGTCAACAAGATATTATTTATTGTTAACTAACAATAAAAAATATTATAAATAATGTTAAATTTCGATTTTGTAATTAAAATAATAAATGACCTTATATCTCCAAATTAAATGTTGAATGATAAATATAAATTAAGATCGATTAATTTTGTTCTCAGAGACATAATTAAAAAACAATTCAAGATTTAGTCAAGGATTTTGTTATTTTAACATTGAATATGGAATTGTTCATGTAATTAGATATAAACATACTCAACCAAACATATACTACTAAAAGTCAATAAACACGGAGATAACATTTACTTTTATTGACTATAATAAGAAAATATGTTAATAAGTCATAAATTTTAAAGGTGAGAAATTATAATGAAGATACTTCTAACCAATGATGATGGGATATATTCAAAAGGTATATATGCTGCATATCAGGAATTATCAAAGATCGCATAAGTTGTTGTGGTAGCTCCTATAATGGAGCAGAGTGCCGTTGGACATGCCATAACCATATCAAAACCTTTGAGGATCTATGAAGTTACTAGGAAAGATAAATTTTTCGGTTATGGTATTCAAGGTACACCTGCAGATTGCGTAAAACTTGCATTTTATGATATTTTAACCACAAAGCCTGATATCGTGGTCTCTGGGATAAATCATGGAGCCAATGTTGCATCCAATGTGATCTATTCTGGTACTGTTTCAGCTGCCACTGAGGCTTCACTACAAGGATCAAAAGCCATGGCTGTGAGCCTTGCTTCTTTAGAATACGACAATTTTGAAGTAGCTGCCCACTATACAAAAGAATTTGCTGAACTTTTTAGTAAAATGGATATCTCTAATAATATGGTATTTAACATTAATATACCCCCTTTAAAGAAAGATGAGATTAAAGGTTGGAAATATACAATTCAAGGTAAAAGTAAATATATTGATACCTTTGAAAAAAGAGTTGATCCCCGCGGTAACACATATTTCTGGCTAACCGGTGAAAAAATATCGATAGAACCCAATGAATTATGTGATGAATACTGGCTATCCAAGGGGTATATAAGTGTTACCCCGATTAAATATGACCTAACAGATTATGAACTATTTAATAAATTGAATAAGAGGTGCTAAATGAAAAAGATTTTATTAATACTTTTACTTACTTTATCACTTTTTGCTTTTTACGGTTGTGAAGGTTGTTCTCAGAATAATCCAAGCTCACCCGACCAAAGTCAATCAAAATGAAAAAACTCATCTCTTTTTTAATAATATTTATAGCTTTAGTTCTAACAGACCTTGGCTATTCCAGAGTTAAATTGCCTGAATTCTCCTTTACTGGCAAAGAGATAGGCTCTGTATCCCTAAAACCTGTATTCCCTGAAATAAATATAAATTTCAAAAGTAAATCCACTTTAGAGATATACCTTGAAAAGATAGAATTAGAGCAAAAAGGTATTAATCAGTCATCTTATGAATCTGAAGAGCCCGGCTTTATGTTTGGCGGAACATTCAGAACTGCACTTGCATCGATATTTATTGGCAATAAAGCCTATCGAAACTAT
>JAINCL010000355.1:0-1171 GCA_036574145.1 Deferribacterales bacterium
AAGAAGTCATATTCGTACTTTTTTACACCTATAGTTACAAGCTTCGAATCATTATGAATGACCGCATTCATCAATCTCCATTTTACACCTAAAGTTTCAGTGTTAAGATCAGAACCGATCACAAATATAAGATCAGACTTTTTAATATCATCTATAGTACCAACGGTGTCCAATGTGTTAAATTTTCTCTTGTAAAGGTCAAAATATCCGTTATCTTCAAAATCTACTTCAGAAAAAATTCTAAAACTATTTTTATCAGCTAATATTTTATATGCAAAAAGTGATTCTGTGGATAATCTTCCACCAACAAGGATAACAACAGAATCAGCCCCATAATTATTTGCAACCTCAGAAATGAGTGTTGATGCTTTATCAACAATAGTATCGATATCAGTCTCTCTAAATCCTCCATCGTTTATCAAGGGTTTAAGAAATCTTGTTGGATGATCTGGGTATTTATATGTATATCTACCTTTGGAACAAACAAATGACTCTTTAGTAGATCTTGCTCTATATACCTCATCATCTTTTATATCATATTCAACAGTGCAACCCACTGGACAATTGGTACATACAGAAACCTTCTTTTCAAGATCCCATGAACGGACAGAATGTTTATAAGGTTTATCAAGCAAAGCACCAACAGGACAAGAGTCAACACAAAGACCACAAAAATCGCAATTCAATGTATCACCTTTAGCTGGAACAATGATATTATTGAAACCTCTATCCTCTATCTTTAATGCACTATTCCCTGTAATTTCATGGCATATTTTAACACACCTTTCACAAAGCACACATAGGTTTGCATCATGAATAATCATCTTCCAATCAAACACAGGTTTGTTAGGCTTTTCAGACTTTACAGACTCCTCTTTTATCCCAAAAGCATATGCTGTATCCTGAAGCATACACTCACCAGCTTTATCACACACAGGGCAATCCAACGGATGTTTTATTAGGATAAATTCCATCATCTTATTTCTATTCTTTTTCACCTCTTCTGTATCTGTATATACCTTCATTCCTTCTATAGCATAGGTAACACAGGCAGCCATCGGCTTTGGATAACCATCCACTTCCACCAGACATAATCTACATGCTCCCGTGGGTGTAATATGTTCCAGATAACACATCACCGGAATATTTATATTGTTCTTTCTTGCTACAT
>JAINCL010000356.1:0-1202 GCA_036574145.1 Deferribacterales bacterium
TGCAATCAAAAAAAAGAGGTTTCAATCCCTTATAGGTGAGCTAAAAACTTTTCCTTCTTTCCAACGAAGAGCCTTTGCGTTTTTAGGAGTTTCAATCCCTTATAGGTGAGCTAAAAACGGAATCAAATTAATCAAATCAAATTTAGGAATTCCAAGTTTCAATCCCTTATAGGTGAGCTAAAAACAATTTACTTTTATCAAGAAACCAGACAATTTTGTGGTGTTTCAATCCCTTATAGGTGAGCTAAAAACTGAAACAAAAGGAAAGGAGGATAAAGATGAGTGGCGGGTTTCAATCCCTTATAGGTGAGCTAAAAACTCAAAATAGAAACTCCTTCTGAAACTGCAACCGAACTGTTTCAATCCCTTATAGGTGAGCTAAAAACAACTTCCAAAACTTTAAAATTGAGCCATTCTTTAAAAGTTTCAATCCCTTATAGGTGAGCTAAAAACTTATGTTTTAAAATTTATTTCTAAAAGGTTAGGTAGAGTTTCAATCCCTTATAGGTGAGCTAAAAACAGCTCCTATACCATTCAATTTGTTTGTTAGTTGTGTATGTTTCAATCCCTTATAGGTGAGCTAAAAACTTTCCTTCGGGTTCTGTTTTTGAGGTTTCTTTTGTTTTGCGTTTCAATCCCTTATAGGTGAGCTAAAAACAAAATATCTTCATAATTTCCAGCAGGCGCTTGTAGAATAGTTTCAATCCCTTATAGGTGAGCTAAAAACTTTTAATGTTCGTTGGATTTATTCCATCACTTATCAGTTTCAATCCCTTATAGGTGAGCTAAAAACTATCCCACTCCTCTTTGGTTGGGGTAATACCATCTTTGTTTCAATCCCTTATAGGTGAGCTAAAAACTGACTTTCATGATGCTATAGATTTTATGGAAAATTTGGTTTCAATCCCTTATAGGTGAGCTAAAAACTTTCACAACTCCGCTTGGAGCTACAGGGAATGGGAACGGTTTCAATCCCTTATAGGTGAGCTAAAAACTCTTATAGACTATGCCGTTTTCGGTCGTGGGGAAGGAGGTTTCAATCCCTTATAGGTGAGCTAAAAACTGTTCTTGAATAAGTCAAGTCTATAAACCTTTGATTTAGAGTTTCAATCCCTTATAGGTGAGCTAAAAACAATCTTCGTAGGGTCTTCTTTAATTTTGTCTTCTATGTTTCAATCCCTTATAGGTGAGCTAAAAACCCA
>JAINCL010000357.1:0-1979 GCA_036574145.1 Deferribacterales bacterium
AGGCATCAACCTGCCGCCACCTGGTAGTTTTTTTAGCTCACCTATAAGGGATTGAAACTTATACTTTACATTTTTTTTCAATTTTTCCTTTACATTTTGTTTTTAGCTCACCTATAAGGGATTGAAACTGAAATAATGCCTTTTTTAGTTATTGTTGCATTAACGTTTTTAGCTCACCTATAAGGGATTGAAACAACCTCTTGCTAAAGGAAGACATAAATACAAGTTTGCTATGTTTTTAGCTCACCTATAAGGGATTGAAACTTTCTTCTCTCTGTAGAAAAGTGATATTTTTTTTCGTTGCAGTTTTTAGCTCACCTATAAGGGATTGAAACAACCCTGAGACTAAAACTCTCTACGAGATACCTGAAGAAGTTGAGAAGATTCTAAAACCTTACATAAGGATTTCAATATGAACGTAAAGATTACAGTTGAAGGTTTAGTTTTTAGCTCACCTATAAGGGATTGAAACTAGGATGTGTGGGAAACAAACAAAGCAAGTTGAGGCGGGTTTTTAGCTCACCTATAAGGGATTGAAACTCCTTAAACTCTTGCTTTTTCCCATTATTCCAATGTTGAGTTTTTAGCTCACCTATAAGGGATTGAAACCGCTTATGATTTCTGTTCTTGCAATCCTTTCTGTTCTAGTTTTTAGCTCACCTATAAGGGATTGAAACTCACATAACTAACATTGTTTGAGTCATCCTTGTAAAATGTTTTTAGCTCACCTATAAGGGATTGAAACTCTCTTCCTGAGGAAGATAAGGAGAGTTAAAAAGTATCAGTTTTTAGCTCACCTATAAGGGATTGAAACCCTTTTGAAGCGTGATCAAGAAACAGGTGTTGTATATTTGTTTTTAGCTCACCTATAAGGGATTGAAACCTCTGTGTATGAAAATGTAGAGATTGCAAAGAAAAGTGTTTTTAGCTCACCTATAAGGGATTGAAACCTTATATCATAAAGTTTTTATCAAAAAGGTTAGGTAGAGTTTTTAGCTCACCTATAAGGGATTGAAACTAACACCCTCTTGACAAAATAAAAAAAATGTATATAAGTTTTTAGCTCACCTATAAGGGATTGAAACTGCCGTTGTGCCAGGTTAAAATAGTCTTATCAGAATCTAAAGTTTTTAGCTCACCTATAAGGGATTGAAACAATACTCAAGAGGTTGCAAATGAGGTTGCAAATATTTGCTGTTTTTAGCTCACCTATAAGGGATTGAAACTATGTTTCCTCTCTTATCGTTGGTGATTTTGTATCAAGTTTTTAGCTCACCTATAAGGGATTGAAACTCATTTTAGATTTAGAAGCATTGAAAATGGTTGTATTGTTTTTAGCTCACCTATAAGGGATTGAAACTAGGTGAGCTAAAAACTCTGCTCCAAACTTCACAACGAGGTTTTTAGCTCACCTATAAGGGATTGAAACAAATTTTGGAAGTTCAAGAATCTAAACACTCAAGAGGTTGGTTTTTAGCTCACCTATAAGGGATTGAAACTAACACCCTCTTGACAAAATAAAAAAATGTATATAAGTTTTTAGCTCACCTATAAGGGATTGAAACATATGTATGCTTTTCAAAGTTTCAATTCTTTAATGACTGGTTTTTAGCTCACCTATAAGGGATTGAAACAGATATTGGAGGCGTTTTCGTGGTTAGCCCGGTTGAAATGGTTTTTAGCTCACCTATAAGGGATTGAAACTTTTTTCAAAAATGGTTTGATTTCAAACGATGTTTATTGTTTTTAGCTCACCTATAAGGGATTGAAACCTTAATATTTTTTTCTTCTTCAAAATCAATCAATTTCAGTTTTTAGCTCACCTATAAGGGATTGAAACGTATATAGGAGGAGTAATGGATTTGTTTAAGTTTTTCAAAGTTTTTAGCTCACCTATAAGGGATTGAAACAGGATGATAACATTCTTTTCATCTCTCTCCTCCGAAATTGTTTTTAGCTCACCTATAAGGGATTGAAAC
>JAINCL010000358.1:0-17151 GCA_036574145.1 Deferribacterales bacterium
AAATTAATGAGTGAGGGTATTAAAACAGTTCATATTCCTATGCATGGTTTTTATGATATATATTCATTAATTAAGTTGGTTTATTTTTTAAAGAAATTTAAACCAGATATTGTTAGAGGTTATTTAACAAGGGGTGCATTTTATGCTGGGTTGGCAGCAAAGTTTGTTGATATCCCTTCAGTGGGTAGTGCTCATTCAACCAATACATGGAAGCATTTTAAATGGGTTGATAAGATTATAACTGTTTCAGATGCTGTTAATATTTTTTTAAAATCAAAAGGTTATCAGGAAGAGAGATTGATAAGGATATATAATGGAGTTGACATAAAACCTAAAAATATTGAGGATAGAATTAAAATAAGACAGGAGTTGGGCATAGCTGAAAATGAAGTAGTTTTTGGAATGATTTCAAGAATTATTCATGACAAAGGTCATGATATTGCATTAGAGGCATTTGTTAAGGCTGGTAGACCTGGAAAATTGGTTATAGTAGGTGATTATAATACCGATTTTGGAGATTTTTTAATGCAAAAGGTTGAAGAATTAAATTTGAATGGTTATGTGATTTGGACAGGTCAAAAAGATGATGTTTTTCCGTATTTAACATCATTTGATGTTTTTCTTGCACCTTCAAGGAGAGAGGCGATGTCTTTATCGATAATAGAAGCCATGGGTATGGGGTTACCTATTATCGGTTCCAAAGTTGGTGGAAATCCAGAACAGATTGAACATGGGAAAAATGGGTTTTTATTTACCTCTGAAAATGCAGAAGAGATGGGGCAATACATGAAGATTCTGGAAAATGATAAAGATATGAGAATGAGATTTGGTGAATATTCTAAGGAAAAATATCTCTCTACTTTTAGCGGTGATATCTTTTACAGAAATGTATTGAATGTTTTTGAAGATCTTATAAAAGAGAAGAAATATGGTAAAAATTGATGTTATAATGTATCATCAGGTTGGAATGTTTGAATATAATATAAAAACACATAGAGCAAACTATTGTCATGTTCAAAGATTTAAACAGCAGATATATTTATTAAAGAAAGCTGGGTATAAAACAATATCTCTTGATATATTATATAAATATCTCATTGGTGAAAAGGTTGAGCTACCTAAAAAGTCGGTTATTCTTACATTTGATGATGGGTATGAAAATTTTTACCAATACGCTTTCCCTGTACTACAGGATAGTGGATTTTCGGCAATAGTATATCTAATTGCCAATAAGATAGGTGGTGTAACTGATTGGTTTGAAGCTAAAAATAGAGAAACTGCAACTTTAATGAGTTTAGAAAAGATAAGGGAGTTAATGAAGTATGGTGTCGAATTTGGCTCTCATGGAACTGATCATTTAAAACTTACCAATGTTGATAAGAAGGTTGCTAGAAAAGATATTTTCGAGAGTAAGAAGATACTCGAGGATATGCTCGGGAAAGAGATTAGACATTTTTGTTATCCTTATGGAGATCATAACATTGATATTATGAATTTTGTAAAGGAGGCTGGTTTTAAAACTGGGGTTACCTGTGAAAGGGGAACTGTAACTAAGAATGTAGATCCTTATGCAATTCCACGTAAAGCTGTTAGTTTGGGGGATAGTATTCTGGGATTTGCTTGGAAGTTATTTTTTAAGAATAATCCTAAACGGGAGCTTTTAAAATTAGAATGATATGGTTTTTGTTAATATATAATTTAATTATGTTAATATTTCTCCCATTTTATATATTGTCTATCTTTATTAAGGGGATAAGAAATAGGGATTATTATCACAAATTTTCTGGAAGATTTGCTCTTATTGAGGTTGTTAGTGCTCAAAAGAGTATCTGGATTCATGCGTTATCAGTTGGTGAGGTTAATGCCGCCGCACCACTTATCAGGAAATTATTAGTTCAATTTTCTGAGTATAAAATTATAGTGACTACTACTACCCCAACAGGTATGAAACAGGTTATTAAATTGTTTAGAAATACTGTTGAGCATCATTATATCCCTTATGATCTATCAATATTCGTAAAAATCTTTTTTAGAAAAATTAAGCCGGTTATCGGAATAATTGTTGAAACAGAGATCTGGCCAAACATCATCTATAATGCTAAAAAGTTTGGTATACCTACCATACTTGTAAATGGTAGAATGTCGGAGAAATCTAAAAATCGTTATAAATTATTAAATGGTATAATTAAAAACATATTAAATAATTTTAAAATGATAATAGTTAGGGATGAGGAGGATGCCAAGAGATTTAAAGAGCTTGGGGTGGAGGAGGAACGATTAAGGATAGCTGGTAATATAAAATTTGATATCGATATAGATAATAAGGTGTTGGAAAAAGGGAACTATTTTAAAAGTATAATAGGTGAACGGAAGATTTTTACAGCTGGCAGTACCCATGAAGGGGAAGAAGAGATAATTTTAAAAGTTTTTAAAACTATAAATAGCAATCTTTTACTGGTTGTAGCACCCAGAGATCCTTTAAGATCAAAAGATATAATTGAATTGGTAAAAAAATTTGGTCTAAAAGGGTTACTTAGAACAGAAATTGAGCAATATAATTCATCAATTAATGTTATTGTTGTGGACACACTCGGTGAGTTATTATCATTTTATTCCATAAGTGATGTTGCCTTTGTTGGAGGAAGCCTTGTAAAGAAAGGTGGTCATAACCCTCTTGAGCCATTGTTATACGGGGTGCCTACATGCGCTGGTGAATATATTTATAACTTTTCAGAACTTTATTCAATTTTAACTAAAAAAGGGTTATTAAAAAAAGTAAAAAATGAGTCTGAACTGAGGGATGTTGTAAATGAATTTTTAAGTGGTTCAGTGAAGATGAGCGATTTGTATAAAAGAATTACAAACTTTATTAATGAAAATAGGGGTGCTACTGATAAGGTCTGCTTAATAATTTATGATATTATTTATCAGTGAGTTGTATGATTATATTCATTGGAGGTTATATTTCTTTTTTAAGAAAAAGATAAGATATGAAAAAAATGTTTGAAATTCTAAAAAAAATGTATTATAGATAATTATACTTAATACGACAAGGAGGTATTTGTGAACAAGAAAGATTTGATTGAAAAAATTGCTGCAAAAGCAGGGCTTAAAAAAGTAGAAGCAGAAAAGGCACTTGAAGCTTTTGAAGAATCTGTTGTTGAGGCACTCAAAGGTGGGGATAAGGTAACACTTGTGGGTTTTGGCACATTTTCTGTGTATGAAAGAAAAGCAAGAACAGGTAGAAACCCACAGACTGGTAAAGAGATAAAAATCCCTGCTAAGAAAACACCAAAGTTCACTCCTGGGAAGTTTTTTAAAGATTCTGTAAAGTAATTATTAGATAAGGCTTCCAAACTGGGAGCCTTATTTTTTGTTGTAGTAGAGAGTGGATAAAAAATATATTTCATCCAAAATAAGAAATCTGCGTCGTTCTCAGGGAATAACTTTAGAAGCCCTTGCAAAGGCTATTAATAAGACGAAAAGTTATGTCTCCATGCTGGAAAATGAAAAGGCTGTTCCATCCCTTCCTACACTAAAAGATATAGCCTCTTTTTTTGGTATGACCCTTGCTGAATTTTTTGAATCCGACAATTTGGAGTTCGATTTTTCTAAAGAGGTTTTCGATTTTTATCAAGATGCGGAGCAGATTTATAGTAAAAAGAATGAATTTAACCTCTATCTATTACATAAAAATAAAAGTTTTAAGATGAAGAGCTATATTGTAGAATTGTTTCCCCATGGAGGTTATTCTCAGCCATTAGCACATGATGGGGAAGAGCAGGGGTATATATTGGAAGGTGAAGTTGAGCTTATACTTGATGACAAAAGGTATATTTTAAAAAAATCTCAATATTTTTATTTCAATTCCAGCAAGAAACATATGGTTAGAAATTTGTCTAATACAGTATCAAAGATCTTCTGGGTTTATCTTCCTAAGTAAATGGTATGAAAAATTTTTAATATCAAGATCTTCTAAAGTAATTAGATTTAGATCATTCATATGCCTGAACCATGTTATCTGCCTTTTGGCGAATTGTCTCGTTTTAGTTTGTATATCAGCTATTAGGTTGTATATATCGGTAGGTTCTTTTAAAAATTTAGCTATTTCTCTATATCCTATGGCTTTAAAAGAGCTTAAATGTTCATTATAACCTCTATTTAATAAATTTTTAACCTCATAAACCCACCCATCATCAAACATTTTAATAACTCGTTCGTTTATATTTTGATATAATTTTACTCTATTGGTGTCGATTATGTAAACTAAATATTTATATTTAGGATTACGGTGTAATTTAATATGAGCTTCTGTAACTGTCATCCCGGTAAATTCCATAATCTCGAAAGCTCTTACAATCTTATTTATATCACCTTTTGATATCTTTTCAGCATAAGAAGGATCTATTTGGTGTAATAAGGTATAAAAATAATCTAACCCTTTACTTATTATTTCATTTTTAAAATAATCCCTAAAACCATCGTTCCTCGGTGGACCAGCAAATATACCTTTTGTCAATGTTTCAACATATAAACCGGTTCCTCCAACGATCAATGGGATTTTACCTCTTTTTATTATTTCATCAATTTTTGATTCTGCAAGTTCAAAAAAATCACCAGCTGAATAGTTTTCATCTGGGTTTTTTATATCTATTAGATGATGTTTTACTGAAGATAACTGCTCTTTATCTGGTTTGGCGGTACCGATATCCATATATCTGTAAACCTGAAATGCGTCAGCACTTATGATTTCAACATCTAAATGTTGGGCAATTGTTAAGGCAAGTGTTGTTTTCCCGGATGCTGTATAACCAGTTATTATAGGTACTATCATCGTTGAAATTTATTATAAATAAAATCTTTTGTGATTTTGAAAATTATTGGTCTACCGTGTGGGCAGGTGTATGGGTTTGATGTTTTAAATAGATTTCTAACAAGCTCTTCCATTTCAAACTTTGTAAGGTAATCACCAGATTTGACAGCATTTCTACATGACATTGTGAGTGCAAGACCATCATTGTTTTTATTAGAGTTTTCCATTAATTCGGCAATTAACTTTTTTATTTCATTCTCTATATCTTTTTGCATTATTGATGAGGGGATAGCAGTAATTTTTATACTGTCTTTGCTAAAAAGTTCAAATTCAAAACCGAATTTTCTAAGGATCAATCTGTTTTTATCCAGAAATTCAATTTCATCTAACTCAAGTGTTAATAGTATTGGCTCGAATAATACAAATGATGGAGGTAACTTTTCACCAGTTGTATATAACTCATAAAGAACTCTTTCATGGGCGATATGTTGATCTATGAAGTATAGTTCATCACCCTTTTCACAGAGAATAACTGTTTTAAAAAGTTGACCTACAACAGTAAATTCATTAGACGTGTTATATTCAGTGACAGGTTCTTCTATTTTATTATCATTAATTTCAGCATAGTTTGTTATATCGAAAACAGGTTTATATTGCTCTTCGTTAAAATCTCTTATGGGGAAATCATCTATTGAAATCGCATCTTTGGTTTCGAGCTTCAAGTTATTGAGACTATTTTTTATTGAATTATATACTACATTGAAAATCTGTTGAGGTTGCATAAATCTAACAGTAGTTTTTGTCGGGTGTATATTTACATCCAGTGTATCATCAGATATTTGTATATTTATAAATGCCAATGGAAATCTATTTTCAGGAATTAATCTACTATATGCTTGTAAAATTGCCTGGGTAATTGAGTAATCTTTTACTATTCTATTGTTTACAGATATAATAATATAATCTTTTCGAAATTTTTGATTGTCAGGTCTACCAAGCACAGCATCAATGGATATATTGCCATCGGAGTAATTTATAGGGAAGCATGCTGTTTCTCCGAAAATATCCATTACTCTTTCAAGCATACTATCTTTCTTCAAAGATTCAAATACTTTTATTCCATCTTTGGTACAACTGATATCTATCTTGTAGTTAATGGCGGCAAATGATTTTATAAATTTTATAATCTCTTTAAATTCTGAAGAGGATGACTTAAGGAATTTTTTTCTTACAGGTATTTTTGAAAATAGATTTTTTACCTCTACTATCGTCCCTTTTGGTATATTTGAAGGTTTTATAATAGGTTCAGAGTTAAAATTTTTAATAAGTATGTATCCATCAAAAGGTTCTCTTCTGGATGCTATACTAAAATCACAAACTGAGCTGATGGCTGCTAAAGCTTCACCTCTAAACCCGAAGGTTTTTATTGAATAAATATCTTCAAAATGTCTAATTTTGCTGGTGGCATATCGCTGTATCGTAAGTGGTAGATCTTCTGGTAAAATACCTTTACCATTGTCAGTAACTTTTATTAAAGATAAGCCACCATCCTCTATTTCAATGGTTATACGAACAGCATAAGCATCTACTGAATTTTCCAGAAGCTCTTTTACTATATTGTAAGGTCTTTCTATTACTTCTCCGGCAGCAATTTTATCAGCAATGCTATCTGGAAGCTGAATTATCTCATTGACTGCCAAATCCTACTCCGCAAAAACACCCATTGCTCTAAATTTTTGATATCTTGATTCAAAAAGCTCTTCTTGGGAATATTGTTTAAGTTCAGAATAATGTTTTTTTAATGCTTTTTTTACATTTATAAATGTAGTTTCATGATCTCTGTGGGCACCACCAGCAGGTTCTTTTATGATTTCATCAATCACTTTCAGGTTTTTGAGATCCTGGGCGGTTAATTTTAGTGCCTCAGCAGCCCTTTTGGCATAAGAAGCATCTTTCCACAGGATAGATGCACATCCTTCTGGACTTATAACAGCGTAAATTGAATGTTCAAGCATTAAAACTCTATTACCCATAGCTATTGCAAGTGCTCCTCCACTACCGCCTTCACCTGTAACAACCGTAATGAAAGGTACCTTTAATCCTGCCATTTCAAAAAGGTTCCTTGCTATCGCTTCAGCTTGCCCCCTTTCTTCAGCACCGATTCCAGGGTATGCTCCCGGAGTATCTATAAAAGTAAAGATAGGTCTTTTGAATTTCTCTGCCAATTTGAAGATTCTCAGTGCTTTTCTATACCCTTCAGGATTTGGCATTCCAAAGTTTCTATGTATGTTCTCTTTTGTATTTCTACCTTTTTGATGCCCCACCACTACACATGGTTCATCTTCAAAGGTTGCAATGCCGGCGATGATTGCAGGGTCATCCATGTAAAGTCTATCTCCATGTAACTCAACAAAGTCTTTAAAGATTGCATTGATATAATCAAGAGTATAGGGTCTATTGGGATGTCTTGCCACCAAAACTTTTTGTGATGGGGTAAGATTTCTATATACATTGGTTTTTACTCTCTGGATTCTATCTTGAAGTTTTTGTATTTTGGATTCTATGTCTTTATCTACAACTTCAGATATAGTCTTTAATTCTTCAAGTTTCTTCTCAAGCTCATAAATTTGAGATTCAAATTCCAAAGGTTGGATTGCCATGAATCACCTCATAAAATATTATTTGATTAAAGATAATCCTTTATCAATTAGTTGTGTATTAAATCCTTCAACTTTTCTACCATTGAAAAATATTACTGGGGTTGAGTTTATTCCATAGTTTTCTGCTATTTTCATATGTTGAGTTATTTTATCATTTATCTCTTTGGAGTCTAACAATTTTTTAAATTCAAGTTCTTTGCCAGTCATCTTTGCAAAAGTATTTATGATCTGTTTCTCATCCATATTATCATATTTACCACTATACAACTCTGAGGTAAAATTTTTATTCAATCTTAAACCTGCTTCTAAAATTCGTGAATACAGCATAGCTTTTTTATGAATGGAAAGTGGGTAATGTATCAAATATAGTGCTACATCTTTTTTATTTTTTAAATGTTCCATTAAATACTCGTTTGCTTTTCTGCAGAAAGGGCATTCAAAATCTGATACTTTTACAATAACATTTTTTGAATTTCTATTACCATGAATTAAAGTTAGATTCGATGTATTTATATTAGTTATATCATACATAAAAATCAATTCTTTAACCAAGCTTGAACCTTGATTTATAACAACTAAATCAGGCAATAGTAGGTTGCCATCACTTACTAAAAATTGATTAACTTTTTTATTGTTAGTTTTGTCAGTGATTACAACTTTTACCAGATAAAAGCCTTTGACTTTATCTAACTTTTTAACTATTGAGACATTTACATCAACATTTTTTAAACCACGTTTTTCAAAATTTGTTAGAAGATTTTTTTCTAATGTTTTGGCAACATCGTTAGCAAAAAGACTGATTGAAAATAATGCTATAAAAATAAAAGTTACAATTCTTAACATAAACACCACCTTTTTTATTTTTAATATTCACCTTTTTCTGGCACTATACATATTAATTTTAAATCTTTCCCCTTATTTGCCATAAACTGATGGGTAGTATTGTTTGGAATATATGCGACTACCCCTTCTTTTATATCGTAATCTTTACCATCTATATGGATTGTTCCTTCACCTTCAATGATATAATTTACATGAAACCAATCGTGATTATGCCTTGGTGTATAGCCACCTGCTTTGACGGTGAAAATTCTCATGACATTCCCTTCCCATCCTTGTTCTGGAGAGATGGCTACCTGTTTTATTACACTTTTTACATTTTCACCATCATAAAAAAACTGCTTCAAATCATCAATATGACTAATAAACATACTCTACACCTCCATTTTTATCATTGTGATTATATATTATATTGTAAAAAAATGCAAATATTTTAGTTGGTTTTTTCATATTGTTTAGTTATAATTTGATGTGTAGAATATATTAAAGTTCATCTTTGGAGGTTATATGGATAAGAGTAGATTTATATCGACTTTTGAATATGAGGAACGTGAATATAGGTTTTATGATTTTACTAAGCTATCTAAAGAGGGTTTTGATATAAAAAGGTTACCATATTCAATTAAAATGCTTGTGGAAAATATTTTAAGAAATATGGGTGATGGAGTTGTTACAGAAAAAGATCTATTTAATATTGCTGGGTGGAAAAAGGGTTATTTAGCTCCCATTGAAATTCCTTATAAACCTGTGAGGGTATTGATGCAGGATTTCACAGGTGTTCCTGCGGTTGTTGATTTAGCAGCTATGAGGGATGCAATGGCAAAGCTAAATAAAAATCCAGATAGAATCAACCCATTAATACCGGTGGATTTGGTGGTGGATCATTCAGTTCAGATAGATTATTACGGTTCTTCTGACAGTATAATTAAAAATGTAGCTCTTGAATATAAACGTAATGAAGAGAGGTATAGATTTCTAAAATGGGCTCAGAAAAGTTTTAGTAATTTAAGAGTTGTTCCCCCCAATTCAGGGATATGCCATCAGGTGAACCTTGAATATTTTGCTAAAGTTGTTACAATTGATGAAAATAAAAGTTTAGGTAAATTTGTCTACCTTGATACCTGTATAGGTACAGATTCTCATACACCAATGGTTAATGGTATAGGGGTTATGGGATGGGGTGTAGGTGGTATTGAAGCTGAAGCAGTAATGCTTGGTCAACCTTACTATATGCCGATACCTGAAGTTATTGGTGTGAAACTTGTTGGGGAACTTAGGGAAGGTGTGACTGCAACTGATCTTGTTCTAACTGTTACAGAAAAATTAAGAAAATATGGAGTGGTGGATAAGTTTGTGGAGTTTTTTGGACCTGGTGTTAAAACCCTATCTATAACCGATAGAGCAACAATATCCAATATGACTCCTGAGTTTGGAGCAACTCTTGGGATATTTCCACCTGACAAGAAAACTATAGACTATTTAAGGCTTACAAATCGTGAAAAGTATGCTGATATCCTTGAAATATACGGTAAAAAGGTTGGGATACTACACACCGGCCAGGAGAAGATTGAATATACTGATATTATAGAGATGGATCTATCAAAGGTTGAACCATCATTGGCAGGTCCATCAAGACCTCAGGATAGAATAAGTCTTTCAGAGATTAAGAAGAAAGTTAGTTCTTATCTGAAAGATAAAAGAGCTGAAATTACCATTGGTGATGAAAAGTTGGTACTGAAAGATGGGAGTGTAGTGATTGCTGCAATTACATCTTGTACGAATACTTCCAACCCTTTTGTAATGATTGGGGCTGGACTTCTTGCAAGAAATGCTGTGAAGAAAGGATTGAAGGTGAAATCGTATGTTAAAACGTCCCTTGCTCCGGGATCAAAGGTTGTTGAATCTTATTTGATTAAATCTAATCTTTTACCATACCTTGAAGCTCTTGGTTTCCACATAACAGCTTACGGTTGTACAACATGTATAGGTAACAGTGGTCCATTAATGTCACAAGTTGAAGATGCTATAAATAAGTATGATTTGAATGTTGCAGCAGTTTTATCCGGTAATAGAAATTTTGAAGCGAGAATTCATCAGAAGGTGAAGTCCAATTTCCTTGTTAACCCGATAATGGTTGTTGCTTATGCAATAGCTGGAAAGATAGATATCGATTTCAATAGCGAACCTATAGGGTATAATAGCAATGGAGAGGCTGTTTTTTTAAAAGATATTTATCCAACTTCAGAAGATATAAAAAATTTTATTGATAAAAGCTTAACAAAAACAGATTTCAAAAGGGAATATGCTCATATATTTGAAGGTGATATTTTCTGGCAAAAATTACATGTGAAGTTGGATAAGACATTTAATTGGCAGGAGAAATCAACATATATTAAGAATCCACCATATTTTGAGGATTTTACCCTTGATGTGGGGGCAATTAGCGATATAAAAGGTGCGAGAGTTCTTTTATTGCTGGGTGATTCAGTTACCACAGACCATATATCACCGGCTGGTGAGATAGATAAAAATTACCCTGCAGGTCAATATCTTATATCTCATGGTGTCAAGCCAGAGGATTTTAATTCATACGGTTCCAGAAGAGGTAACCACGAAGTAATGATAAGAGGTACTTTTGGTAACATAAGACTCAAAAATAAGATTGTGGAACCAAAAGAGGGTTCTTTTACGAAGAAGTTTCCTGAAGGGTATGAATGTTATGTTTATGATATAGCAATGAAGTATAAGGAAGAGGGAACACCACTTATAGTGATTGCGGGTAAAGAGTATGGAACAGGCTCTTCAAGGGATTGGGCAGCAAAGGGGACTATGATATTAGGGATAAAAGCAGTTATTGCCGAATCTTTTGAAAGGATTCATAAGAGTAATTTGGTTGGTATGGGGGTATTACCCCTGCAGTTTAAAGATGGCGAAAGCTGGAAAAGTCTTGGGCTACGAGGTGATGAGCTATATAATATCGTTGGTATGGAAAACCTTGCCCCAAGAGGTGAATTGACAGTTGAGATTGTTGATGGTTCAAATAATTGTAAGAGTTTTAATGTAATTGTAAGATTGGACACTTCAGTTGAATTGGAATATTATAGACATGGTGGGATATTGAAGTATGTTTTGAGGAAGTTTATATAGACCTTTGCTATGCCAAAAATAGTAAGTTTGTTGTTATGATATCACAGATGATAAAGAGAGAAATAGGGTTGAGGATACACTTAAGGATTATGGTTTTAGAGTTCAGAAATCTGTGTTTGAATGTAGGTTAACGAAAAGTGGTTTAAAAAATATGGTTGAAGAGTTGTAAAAATTTGATATAAAAATCGGTTTTGTAAGGATATATAGAGTTTATACCATATCAAAACCTCTGGCTATAGGTAACGTCACTTAAGGGATAGGTATCGATGATGGACCATTATTTTTGGTATAAGTTGTTGGTGTTTGACAGTTGAGTAAGGTTTATAGTGATAATGTAAATAAAACGGCAATTTGGCAAAAATGGGGTGTCAAAAAATCGAAAATTGTGGAAAAAATTTGAAAGTAAACAATGTTTGATAGTAAGATTTAAGTGGTAAAAGTGAACGCCATAATATATTTATACAGATAAATTTATATTGATAAGTTTGTGAAAAAGTGGTAATGGTTTTAATTCAGAAACATCTTGTTGAAATATTCTAACTTATTGCTATATATAGAAAATATCTGTCAGAAATTTTTTGTTAAACCCCCTCAAGTTGTTGTGGAAAGTTGTCATTTGTAAGGGGGACTGATAAAATAGGCACACAACTAATTGAAAAATATAGTATGAAAAAATGGTAGAGGCAGAGATGACATCCTTGCCAGTATGGGCATCTAAGTGCATGTGAAAAGTGAAAGTGTATGAAAGTTGATAAAAATATTTGCAGAGGCAGTCTAGATTTATTCCCCGTCTTTGCGAGGAGCGAAGCGACGAAGCAATCTCATAACCTACACTCACACTTTATTATGAGATACCCACGGGCATTACATGCCCTCGATATGACTATTTAGAGAAGTCATCGCGAGCGCAGCGAAGCAATCTTCCCAACATTGAACCTTTTTTTATCTTATGTTTCCTCTTTTTAATGATGCAAACATACCTAAAAATGAAATAACTGAAAAGATAATAAAACCGTAACGGATAGCGTCGATAAAGAGTAGTTTATCGACCTTGGATAGTTTTTCATTCCCAAAAAATAATGAAAACAGTAACATAGAAATTGCAAGACTTGTTGATTGCCCCACCATTCTCATGGTTGCCATTATTGCAGATGCTACACCGTAGTATCTTTTTTCCACCGAACTCATAATTGCATTTGCATTGGGTGAAGAAAATAAGGCAAAACCGATCCCCTGTACAAACAAGGGTATTAATATCATTAACATATTACTATCTTTATCAAGAAATGATAATGGTATAAAGCTTACAGCAATTATAAGCATTCCCGATGATGATAATATTCTCGGTTCAATTCTATCAGATAACCTTCCAGCTATTGGGGAGAATATAGCCATCATTACAGGTAAAATTATCAATAATACTCCAGTTGACTTGGGTGTAAAATCTTTTATATTTTGCAAATAAATACTCAATAGAAATGTAACTGCAAATGTGGAACTATAATTTGCCAGTGCGGCAAGATTTGAATAAGTGAAAACTTTATTCTGTTTAAACAATTTTATATTAACGATGGGGTAGTCAATTTTTAGTTCATAGAATATAAAAATTGTAATAAAGACTACACCTACCAAAAAGATTAGAATACCGTAAAGATTGGTAAAGTTTATCAAACCTATCATTAATAGAGATATCGATATGATATAAAGTGTACTTCCAATAATATCTATTTTCTCATTTTCTGCATCTACCCATTCACTACTCAAGTATTTTTTTACTATATACATTATTATTAATCCCACGGGAACCATCATGACAAAGATTATTCGCCAACTTAAATATTCCGTTATTATACCTCCCAAAAATGGACCAAGGGATAATCCTGAATATACTGATGATACTGTGATTCCAAGCACTTTACCTCTCTCAGATTGTGGAAAAACAGAAGTGATGATTGCTATACTGGTACTAAATATCAAAGCACTCCCTAACCCCTGAACTATTCTAAAGATTATCATTAAAATTGCAGAATGTGCTATACCGCACAAAAAAGATGAGAGAGTAAATATTGCTATGCCATAGAGAAATATTTTCTTTTTACCTTTTATATCAGCTAATTTCCCCATGGGAACAAGAAATATTGATGTAGCTAAAAGATACGATGTGGCTATCCAACCCATCATAATGGCATTGATATTAAAATCCTTAGCAATTGTGGGGAGTGATATATTTAGAGAAGATAGCATAAATGGTGTCAAGAAAGAGCTTAAAACTGCTATTGTAAGGGTTGCTTTTTTTTCGTTCATCATAATATCTTTTTAACGCACCATTTATTTGATAACTTTTAAGTTAGATTTAATGTGTTTTTTCCTATCCTCTTTTTTCTTTTCTTCTGTAGTTTTTGGTTCTGATAGGGTATTTGGTCTGAAGATTGCAAATCTAAAAATAAAAGTTGGTTTGTATGGGTCATCATAAATGGTTCTTATGGCATAAATGGGGATAACAAGGTTTTCCCAAACCCCAGAAAACCTCATATTACAATATATAAAATGTTCATCAGATGTTAGGTTTACATAAGAAGTTTTTGAAAATACAAGAATAATTGCCCTGTTTTCTTTTTCTTCAAGAGTAAGTCCACGTTTTCCGATCACTAATTCAGGAGTATCCACAACTTCACAGTAAAACTTCTCATCTCTATTTAGTAAAGACTCGAAAATCTCTTTTTTATATTTATTTACATTTTCCAGATTCATTATTTACCTCTTTATTCAGATAGATATCTTCTTTACCTTTTATAATCTGAAATACTATTTTATTATACGGTGTGTCAATATTATATTTTTTACCTAATTCAAGCACTTTCCCAGCAAATATCTCCACTTCAGTTTTCCTTTTGGCTTCAATATCTTGCAACATAGAGGTCTTACCTTCTGGTGACAGTGAGTATAACACTGAATACCATTTTTCTTTGAGATCTGTTTGATAATTGAGGTTAACATCTTCATACTTTGAAAGTATAATCACTTCATTCATTAAACCTTCCATAATATCCCTTATATACTCTGATTTCTGGAAATCCCCATATGGTGCATTGAAAATAGCTGAAGTTTGATTTACCCCGACATTTACCATAAACTTCCACCACATAGTCCTTTTCATATCTTTTGGTATCTCATATTTTATGTTTGCAGAGTCGAAAGCTTCTTTTAGTGCAATAACATTTTCTGAATAAGTTTCGTTAAATAGTTCTCCAAAAACTATTTTACCAAAATTTTTACATGTTACATTATAACCTTCTCTAACAGCATCCATCCCAACGGTGACAGTGTATAAAACCTTTTCCATCCCATATTTTTTACCTATCTTAATTTCACTATCAAGCCCATTTAGAAGTGAAATAAAAATTGTTTTTTCACCTAAAATATTTGAGCAGTTTTCTATAACATCTGTTAGGTCTTTATATTTAACTGCAATAATAATTAGATCAGCAATTAAATCTGTAGAATTAAGGTCTAAAATTTTAAAAGAGTAGGGTTTACCATTAAAATAAAATCTATTTTTCTGTAGATCTTTTACCCTTTTACCGTAAGATCCAAGGTAAAGGTTGATTTTTTCACAATCGTCAAATTGTGATGCAAGTAGAATCCCCATGGCGCCGGCACCAATAATTACAACATTTCTAATCATAATTGCTCCACATTTATTTTTTTACGTATTTAACATATTTTAAGAGAAAATTCGATAATAAAATTAATTTAAATAATCTTGGAGTCTTTTTTTGATCGCTTTTTTACGAAGTTTTGCAAGGGCTCTTGCTTCTATCTGACGCACCCTTTCTCTACTTATATTTAAAATGGCACCTACCTCTTCAAGGGTCATTGGTGTTTCTCCATCTAAACCGTAACGCATCCTTAAGATATTGGCTTCACGTTCATCAAGGTCCTGTATTAAACTTTGTAAAGTGGATTTAAGTGTGGAGTTTATTACTTCATCCTCAACCTTGATTGTTTTCGATTCCAGTAGATCTAAAAATGTTCTATCCTCTCCATCTTTTATTGGGCTTTCAAAGGAGAGGTAGTTTTTGGATACCATTAGAATATTTTCAACAGTTTCTTTATCAATTTTCAAATATTCAGCAATCTCTTCTGCTGTAGGTTCTCTATGAAGTTCTTTAGATAGGTTTTCTATAGCACCATTTATTCTATAAAGTAAGCTTGCCTGTTTTATTGGTAATTTTACAGTACCTGATTGTTCAGCTAAAAGCTGGATCATTGCCTGCCTTATCCACCAAACAGCATAAGATATAAATTTTACCCCTTTATCAGGATCAAATCTTTTGGCAGCTTCCACGAGACCTAAATTCCCTTGATTTATGAGATCGCTGAGACTAACACCAGCATTTTTATATCTATTTGCCATAGATACCACAAACTTTATATTAGAAAGTACTAATTTATTTAAAGCTTCTTTATCATTATAAAGTTGTATCCTTTTCCCAAGCTCATATTCCTCTTCTCTTGTAAGAGGTTTATAATTTTCTATTTTGTTGAGAAAGTCTTTCAATGAATCATCTGTAAGGGATGATAATGCTAATTCAATATTATCGATAGATTCTTCTGGAAGATCATCAACTATTAAATCATCATGCAAAGAATCTAACCGATCTTCTTCTAATGTGTCATCTATTTTATCGTTGTTATCTTCAAGTACACTATTTTTATTTTTAGCCACAGCTACCTCTTTTTTAGAATGATCTAAAACTAAATATTTAGTTCAGTCTATCCCAACTAATAAACATATAATAGCAGAAAAAATAAAAAAGGGGAAGTAAATTCCCTTTTTTATTTTATAATTAATGAGTTTTCTGAGAAGCTTAAAGTTATCTTACTGTTTTTCTTTATATCACCTTTTATTATTGCTTCAGCAATCTTGTTTTCTATATACCGTTGTAAAGCTCTTTTCATAGGTCTTGCGCCGAATTTTGGATCATATCCAGCGTTAATTAAAAATTCTATTACACTGTTGTCGTAACTTGCCTCTATTTCAAGGTTATCCTGTAATCTCTTGATAAGGTCGTTCATTAAAAGCTCTGCAATTTTTACTAGATGCTCCTTACCAAGAGGATGGAATACTATTATATCATCTACTCTGTTTAGAAACTCTGGTTTGAAGTAGTTGGATATAATCTCAAAAACAAGTTTTGATATCCTTTAATATTCCTGATCCCATGAGCCACCTTTAATAAACTCTTCCTGTATAAGATCACTTCCAATATTGGAAGTCATTATTATAATAGTATTTTTGAAATTAACAACTCTACCTTTGGAGTCGGTTAATCTACCATCATCAAGTATCTGTAGCATAATGTTAAACACATCAGGGTGAGCTTTTTCTATCTCATCAAACAGAATTACAGAATATGGTCTTCTTCTAACCTTTTCAGTTAATTGTCCACCTTCATCATAACCCACATACCCTGGAGGAGCACCGATTAGTTTTGCCACAGAGTGTTTTTCCATATATTCACTCATATCTATTCTGATGAGTGCATCTTCTGTGTCAAACATAAACTCTGCCAATGCCTTTGCAAGCTCTGTCTTACCCACCCCTGTAGGCCCTAAGAATATAAATGACCCTATAGGTCTTCTTGGGTTACTTAATCCAGCTCTACTTCTTCTAATAGCTTCACTAAC
>JAINCL010000359.1:0-2856 GCA_036574145.1 Deferribacterales bacterium
AGTATCTAAATCTATAAATGTGACATGGGATGCTCCTCTACTTAAGGCTTCGATACCGAATGAACCTGTTCCACAACATATATCAAGTATCCGATAACCAATAATATCTCCCAATATAGAGAAGAGAGCGCTTCTAACTTTATCTGTTGTGGGTCTTATGTTAGAGTTCTTGGGAAATAATATCTGACGCCCTTTTAAAATACCACCAGTTATTCTCAATATCCTCTCCAGTTATTTTTTTATAAAATGTATCAACATCTATTTCTGATAATTTTTTATCATAAAAATTCTTTAATAATAACTTTTTAAAACCTGATGCTATAAATGGTATCGAATCGTATTTAAGAATATAAGCAGCTATGGAGATGGTTTTAACTATATCACCTATGGCAGGATGATAAAATCCTCCTTCAATATTATTATTCAAGTTTAACGATTCTGGTAATCCTATTCTAATTACTTTTATACCGTATGATGTCAGGTATGAATACAATAGAGCAGTTTTGGCTAATATGGTTTCTTTATTATCTGGAATAAAGATTTTTTCTTTCATTAATTTTGCAAGAGTTGATCCCTTTAATACTACTGTTGGGTATATTCTTGCGTAATCTGGAGAGATATTTTTAGCATCTACTATTGTATTGAATAGATCATTTATGGTTTCTCCATACATACCGGTCATAAGTTGTAAAGATGTTTTAAATCGATTTTTCAGTAGATTAAAACTTTTGTAGATATCTTTTTGAGTATAACTTCTACCATTGAGTTTTAAAACCTTTTCAGAGGTTGATTGTACACCCAATTCAACAGTTTTTACATTATATACTTTTAATTCATTAATTATCTCTTCATCTATACAATCTGGTCTTGTGGATATTCTGATATTTTTAAACTGATATTTTTCAGCAAGATTATATAGTCTATAACGTAACTCCTTTTTAATACACGTAAAACTTCCCCCAAAATATGCTATTTCATCCCAATGAACTGAAAAATTTTTATATTCTTTTATCTGTTTTTCGCATTCTTTAATAACATTAACATTGCCAATTGTCTTTCCTGTTATAGCATTCTGATTGCAGAATACACATCTATTGAAACAACCTAAAAATGGTATAAAAACTGGGAGAATATTAACTTTCATTCAATAATGTGATAGCTTTTTTAGCGGCATCCTGTTCAGCCTTTTTTTTGGTCTTACCTTCGCCGGTGGAATAATATTTATCAGCAATATATAGATCAATCGTAAAGGTTTTATTATGTTCAGGTCCAGACTCTTTTACAATTTTATAAACAGGTAAAGTATTAAATAGTTTCTGGGTTATTTTTTGAAGTTCACTTTTATAATCATATAATTTGTTATTTTGGATGAAATTGTCTATTTCATCTTTAAATTTTTCGATGACAAATCTTCTCGCTTCATTATATCCACCATCAAGGTATATGGCAGCAACCAACGATTCAAATATATCGCAAAGTATTGAGGGTCTATTCCAGCCTGATGTTGTTAATTCACCTTTACCCATCTTCATAAATTCTCCAAGGTACATTTTTGATGCTATTTTACTAATAAACTCTTCACTTACTATATGGGATCTGTATCTCGATAGGAGCCCTTCATCAAAATCTTTGTATAGTAATAAAAGATACTCAGAAATAATAAGCTGGAGCACTGCATCACCCAGAAACTCCAGCCTTTCATAGTTTTTATCTAATTTATTTTCATATGAGTAGGAAGAGTGAGTTAATGCATCTTCCAGTAATTCTCTGTTACTAAACTTATAATTTAAAATATTCTCAATATTATTACTCATATTTCTTTATTAAAAGACAAGCATTAGTTCCTCCGAAACCGAAAGAGTTTGATAGTGCATATCTAATATCTCTTTTTACAGGCTTATTTGGTGCGTAGTTTAAATCACATTCTGGATCAGGTTCTTCAAGATTTATTGTTGGGTGAACAATACCGTTGTATACCGAAAGTGCTGATACACCTAATTCTACACCACCTGCGGCACCAAGCATATGGCCTGTCATAGATTTTGTTGAGTTTATAACAAGATTATATGCGTGATCGCCGAAAACAGCTTTAATTGCCCTTGTTTCAATAACATCGTTGTATGGAGTAGAGGTCCCGTGGGCATTGATATAATCTACCTTATCTGGGGTTATTCCAGCATCTCTTATTGCCATAAGCATACATCTTTTTGCACCATCACCAGTCTCATCAGGAGCTGTCATATGATATGCGTCTGATGTTAAGCCATATCCTACAACTTCAGCATATATCTTTGCTCCCCTTTTAAGTGCATGATCCAGCTCTTCAAGTATTACAATACCAGCACCTTCGCCCATTAAAAAGCCATCTCTATTTTTATCAAACGGTCTGCTTGCTTTTGTAGGTTCATCATTTCTTCTTGTTAAGGCTTTCATATTGGCAAATCCACCGACTGAGGTTGGTGTAATGGCGCTTTCACAACCACCAGCAAACATTAAGTCTGCATCTCCCCTTTGAATAATTTTAAAAGCATCCCCAATACAATGTGTTCCAGTGGCACAAGCTGTTACTACGCTTGTATTTGGACCTTTAAGCCCATATCTTATGGATACAGATCCACTTGCCATATTTATAATGGCTGATGGAATGTAAAATGGCGATATTCTTCTATAACCCTTTGACATATAAGTTTCATGGGTATTTTCAATGGTTTCCATACCACCGATACCAGAACCGATAATTACACCAGCTCTTTCTGGCTCTATGGTTGATACATCTAAATTGGCATCTCTTCTTGCCATTTCTGAAGCGATCATACCAAAAATTACAAATCTGTCATAAACTTTAATATCTCTTTT
>JAINCL010000360.1:0-2685 GCA_036574145.1 Deferribacterales bacterium
CTTCATTATAAAGGGCTTCAATATCATTTGAATGGGATTTTAACCTGTTTATTTGTGCAATAATAACCTCTCTTAATGCTTTTAACTCAAGAATATTAATGTAGCTCTCCTGAATTTTTAATTTGATGCTATTTTTAAGTTCTTCCAAAGAATGTTTTGATGAGTTAAATATCGATTTAGCTATATTTTTGTTCGCTTCAATTGCTCCACCTGCATACAAAATATAATTAATACCAAGATTAAGGTTGGAATAGTTCCGTTCCACCTGAACAATATTCATAGGTATACCACCCATACTCATTTTTAGTTTTTTCTCTTTATCCATTACTGTGTATTTATAGTCAAATATAATGGAAGGGTAGTCACCATATTTTGCAGAATCTATTAAATGGAGTTTGGAATTGACACTATTTTCTTCTGCTTTTATATAATAATTATTGGATAATCCCTTTTCTATAGCTTCAGATAGGGTTATGGTTTTCATTTCGGCTGACAAAGAAAGTGGGAAGATAAAAAAGGCACAGTATAAATATTGTTTTAATCTCATGGTATTATCTCCCTCATAAGAGTTTTTATCTCTTCCCAGGAGGTATCAAAGGACCTGTTTTCTGTTATGATATTTAACTCCATGTATTCTCTTAATATTGCGTTAACGATGAAACTTTTTCTCAGTAAAGTATCATTCTCGATTTCGGGATAATCTTCCTTGATGGCGTCTGCTATAAATTCGGAGGTAACTTTTCGGAAATGTTTTAAAATCTCCACAAACTCGATTCCAACACTTAATGTTTCATAAAGAAATACTTTGATTAATTTTTTCCTGTTATGAAACTTTTGTAACAAAAAATATAATAGGGTATCTAAATGATTTTCTGTTTTTTGAGATAGTAATTTATTCATCTCTTCCACCGAGTCGTTATGCAGTTTTAGCAACATCTCTTTAAAAAGATCTTCTTTATTTTTGAAATAAAGGTAAAATGTACCCTGGGCAACATCGGCTTTTTTTACAATATCGGAAATTTTTGTATTCCAGTAGCCTTTCTCAGAAAAAACTTCCACAGCTGAATCTATCAGTAAATTTTTTTTATCGGGGAGCAAATTCTTAGCCATCCATCACCTCGACTGATTAATCAATCAGTAAGATAGACAAAAAAGAGTTGCTTGTCAAGGGGAAAATGAGATGTAGAAAAAGGTAAGGGAGGTGAATAGGTTGTAATTATATCTCAAAATCGAATCCGCCATACCTCATTTCGTCAATGGATTCATCTGCCGCTTTTATAATCTTTTCTAAATCATCTTTTGTATGGGCAGTTGATAAATAGCATATCCTTCTTTCCCATGTATAGATACCTTTTAAGATCATAAGCAGGAAGAAAACTTCAAGTTCAATGGGATCATTTGAAAATGGGTATTTACCATATGTCATAAATCTAAAAAAGGATGAGAAATGATGAACTTTTATTGGAACTTTTTTATTGATGAACAGGTTATTGAGAGCATTCACCAGTTCTGTTGTCATTCCGTTTGTTTTTTCCTGAAGTTGGTTGTTATGCTTTTCGATCTCTTTTAGAGATGCAACTGTTGCAACTATGGAAAGTGGATGTTTATAATAGGTTCCAGCAAAGAATATTACATCTGGGTCTGGCATAGATTCATCACCAAAATTATAAAAACCACCATCCACCACCTTCATTATATCTTCTCTACCGCATACTGCTGCTATGGGAAGCCCACCACCTAATGCTTTACCATAAATAACTATATCTGCTTTAATACCAAATAATGCCTGAATACCACCGGAATGTACTCTAAAACCTGTTACAGTTTCATCAAAGATAAGTAGAAAGCCGTTTTCAGATGCCATTCTCCTTAATTCTTGCAAAAATTGAACAGGCTGTAAAGATGGGTTTCTCGTTTGTACTGGTTCCCCAAGTACGCCCACAAGTTGATTTGAATATGTTTTTATAAATTCCAACGATTTTTCACTACCATACTCCAATACATATATATCGGAGACAAAATTTTTAAGGGTACCTGATGCAACGGGTATTGTAAATCCCTTTTCATCTTTACCGAGAACTCCATCAAAGGTGCCATGGAAAGAGTTTGCAAAAATTACTATTTTATCCCTTTTTGTAAATCCTCTTGCAATCCTTAATGCAAACATTACAGCTTCAGAACCGGTTCCGCAGAAGGTTACTCTATCTACACCTGTTAGTTTGTGAATCAATCTTGCCGCTTCCCCAGTTTCAATAGTTTGTGGTCCAAGTTCAAAACCCCTTTCAAGCCTTTCTTTTATTGCTTCATATACAAATTTAGGCTTGTGTCCATGGAAACATACGCCGTAACCCATTGCTATATCAACATAATCGTTGCCATCTATATCTTCGAAATGTGATCCTTCAGATCTGTGGGACACTATTGGATAAAGCATATCTTTTAACGAAAGTTTAAATCCAAGAGAATTCATCCAATCGCATAGATGGTATCTGTTTTCTGCGATATATTTTTTTGAGGATAAGGTTTTCTTATTGAATCTTATGGTAAGATCATCTATAAATTGTTGTTGTTTTTCAGTGAGGTTGTCTTTTATTAATCTAAAGCTTCGTGGATTTAGTTTACTCATTTTACACCCCTTTTGATATTATTTAAAACCTATTTAAATTTTTTGCAAGATAATATTAA
>JAINCL010000361.1:0-5799 GCA_036574145.1 Deferribacterales bacterium
GATATTAGATTATATAAGAAAGAGTAAAGAGGTTTTATTCACCGACACAACATTTAGAGACGCCCACCAATCGCTACTTGCCACAAGATTACGCACCAAAGATATGCTAAAAATTGCAGATGCCTACGCTCATCATCTCAATGGGCTTTTCTCCCTTGAAATGTGGGGTGGAGCTACCTTTGATGTATCTTATAGATTCCTCAAAGAATCTCCATGGGAAAGATTGCAACTACTCAGGGAGAAGATACCTAATATATTATTTCAGATGCTTTTAAGAGGCTCCAACGCTGTGGGTTATACAAATTACCCTGATAATGTAATTAAAGAGTTCATCAAACTTGCATCTAGAAATGGTATAGATATTTTCCGAATATTTGACTGTTTTAACTGGGTTGATCAGATGAAATTGGCGATCGAAGAGGTTAAAAATAATGGTAAAATCGCAGAAGCTGCCATATGTTATACCGGAGATATCCTCGATCCAAAAAGGGTTAAATATTCATTAAAATATTATATAAATCTTGCCAAGGAACTTGCAGAAGCTGGAACAGATATAATAGGGATAAAAGATATGGCAGGCCTTTTAAAGCCGTATGCAGCCAAAACCCTTGTTAAAGCCATTAAAGAGGAAACAGGTTTACCTTTACATTTCCATACACATGATACAAGTGGAAATGGTGAAGCATCTATTCTAATGGCAATAGAAGCTGGAGCAGATATCGTTGATGCAGCCATCAGTAGTATGAGTGGACTCACAAGCCAGCCAAATTTAAACTCTATATTATATGCCATAGAATCCACAGAAAGAAGATCCAACATAGATAAACAGTGGGCTCAGCTTGTTTCAGACTACTTCGAGAGGGTTAGAAGATATTATTTCCCCTTTGAAAGTGGCTTAAAATCAGCAACGGCAGAAGTTTATGAACATGAAATACCGGGAGGTCAATATTCAAACCTTGTTGTGCAGGTGGAGGCAACAGGCTTACTGGATAGGTGGGAAGAGGTAAGACAGATGTATGCTAAGGTAAACAGGGAATTGGGTGATATTATAAAGGTAACCCCATCTTCTAAAGTGGTTGGTGATCTGGCAATATTTTTGGTGAGGAACAATCTCGATATTGTGGATCTATACGAAAAGGGTGAAACGTTATCCCTGCCAGAATCGGTGGTATCCTTTTTCAAAGGTATGCTTGGTCAACCTTATGGAGGATTCCCTGAAAAATTGCAACAGATAGTACTAAAAGGTGAAAGACCTTTAAAAGATAGACCGGGGAAACAGCTGCCCCCATACAATTTTGAAGAGGCAAAAAATAACCTCAAAAAAGAGTTTAATAAAGATTTCGATGAAGAATCTCTGATATCCTATGCACTTTACCCACAGGTATTTAAAGATTATGTTAACTTTGTAAACGAATATAGCGACGGATCAGTCTATGAAACAAAGGATTTCTTCTATCCACTGAGAAAGGAGGAGGAGATCGAAGTGGAGATAGAAGAAGGGAAACGTCTGATAATAAAATATTTAGGCTTGAGCGAACCTGATGAAAAAGGTTTTAGAAAGGTATATTTCGAACTTAATGGACAAGCAAGAACAGTGAAGATTAAAGATAATAAATTAACAGATTTTATAAAATCGAATTTAAAAGGTGACCCAGGGAATCCTAAGGATGTATGTGCATCGATGCCCGGCAAGATAACCAAAATAAATGTAAAAAAAGGTGATAAAGTAAAAAAAGGTGATCTTTTAATAATAACAGAAGCGATGAAAATGGAAACAAAGATTGTGGCTAACATTGATGGAGAGATAGCCGAAATATATCTGAACCAGGGTGATAAGATCGAAGCCGGTGACCTTCTAATCAAGATCGCCTGATTCCATAAACAGGGCTAAGGGGATAACCTTAGCCCACCCCCCTTTTTCTCTGCGTAAACATATTATTCCCGTCATTTGTAGGAACTTACCCATTAATTAGATTTTTTTATCCCTATTTTTTCCAATAATTTTATAAGTTCAATAACACTAAAAGGCTTTTGTATAAAATACCCCATCTGCTTCGAAATAAACTCCTCAACAGCAGGATCGTTGTAATACCCTGATGTTAAGATAATCTTTAGTTCGCTGTTTATAGACTTTAATCTATTTGCCACTTCTATTCCAGAAACCTTAGGCATTATAGCATCAATAATTGCAAGATTGACGTTTTCTCTGTTTAACTCATATATCTTGTCTGCTTCTTCAGGATTCTTAACATCGATAACATTAAAACCTAATGTTTTTAATAGATTTTTGTTAGAATCAAGAACAAGTTCATCATCATCCACCAACATTACTGTCCCAGCAAATTTCATAAAGGTAACCTCACAGTTCACCTGTCTATTCTCTGCCAGCTCATGAATAGGCAATTTTATAACAAATGTACTGCCAAAACCAGGTTCCGAATATACAGATATTACCCCTTCATGCTCTTTTACTATTTTATACACCATAGATAATCCAAGACCTGTACCTTCACCATGCTTCTTTGTAGTAAAAAATGGATCAAAAATTTTCTCTAAATCTTCACTTGGAATACCTACACCTGTATCAGAGATCTCAATCTTAGCAAATTTGACAATACCTCTCCTATGTTGATCTTTATAATCGTATATATTGGACAGCTTTATGGATAATCTCCCACCTTTATCACCATCTTTCCGCATAATGGTCATTGCATGTATACCGTTAATACATATATTCAGTATAGCCTGCTCCAGCTGACTCTTATCGCCAAAGACATTAAATACCCCTTCATTCAGATCAACAGATATCTCCACAGATTTATCAACCGTTCTATTTAAAATATCTAAAACATCATTTAAAACTTCTTTTAAATCAACCTGCTCTTTTTTTATCTCCTGTTTTCTTGAAAAGGAAAGGATCTGCTTAACAATCGTTGAAGCCCTATAAACAGACTTTTCAATGGTGGATATAATAGGTTTCATCTCATCTGGACAGTTTAACATCTGCATTACACTTAGTGAACTTTTTATTGCAGCCAGTACATTATTTATATCATGGGCAATACCACCAGCCAAGACCCCCAATGCATCGAGTTTTTGTGCATGAAGAAGCATGGCATCCTTTTTAACTTCCTCTGTAACTCTTATAATGGTAACCCCTAAATAGATATCATCACCTTTATATATTTTAAATATATCTATATCATAAAAATCGTTCGGAATACCTTTAAATACCTTTTTTCTTAAAGATAACTCATTAAATTGTTCCACAGCATTCTTTACCTCATCATCCTGTAACATTGGGAATATATCAAAGAATAAATTACCTTCTATATTACCTTTTACACCGAACAATCTTTTAAAATAACTATTTACAAAAACAATCCTCTTTTCTGAATCCAATGAAACTATACCGTATGGTATTGAATCCAACAATTGTGATAAATAGTTTTTTAAATCTTCAATCTCTTTAACCGATCTCTTTAACTCAAACTCCCTTTCTTTTATAATCTCCACAAATGTATAAAAATAGTAATATAGCGACATTATCTCTTTTGGAGCAATCAGATCTTTTGCAGGTTCCTCAATACCTCCACTTTTAAAACGATCTATAGTTTCAATGAGAAGGTTTATCGGATTAGCAAAAAATCTACTTGATAAATATGCTAAAAAAATGCTTAAAAGTGAAAACAATAAAACTGCGATAATCATATTCATATATAAATTATTTAAATCTGCAATAAGCTTATGCTTATTCATATAAATGATCATTTTACCATAAGTAATTTTACCGATTTTGATATCCCTTTCATAAATCTCTAGATAATATTTTAGCTGATCCTTATCATAATTGTATAATGAACCGATCTTTTCTCCCTTGCTATCCATTATGATTCTATCACTCTTATCCACAATTACCGCACGTTCCAGATCATCATTTTTTACAATTTCATTGACGAGATCCTGAAGTTTTAAATAATCTTCCACAATTATAAAATTGGCAATTGTGGGGATACTATTATCAAATATATTATTTACATATTTATCGAATAGTTCTTCGGCTGATTTTCTATGTTCATTTATATAAAAGAATGAAGTAGATAAGATAATCAAAACCGACAATACAGAAAAGAGAATAACAAACTGTGTCCTTAGATTTAATCTTCCCAAAAAATTCATTTAACTGTTATCCTTTTCATAAACTCGATATAGTCATTATTTGTAGCTGAAACTATCTTCTTATAACCAAGTTTACAATCGCTGGGGGGTGTAAAATTTAAAAGTGCATTTTTTATCTGATCTTTAAGCTTCACTTCCATATTTGTTGAAACTGCAAAAGGTAAAGAGGGGATTTCTATACTCTCATATATAATCCTGATATTTTTCATTGCACTTTTATATCGGTCATCATTCAAAATATCTGTGCGGGTTATACCGACATCAACCTTACCATTTAAAACAGATAATACGACATTATCGGTACTTCCCAAGAAAACCACATTATTATCTTTATCGATATCTATACCCAAACTTTTTAGCTTTAACTTCAAAAATGTGTAACCGGCAAATGTATGCTTCCCCACAGCCCCGATTACCTTACCCTTTATATCCTTTAAATCACCGATCTTAGAGTCGCTCCTAACAAGGACACCACCCTTAAAAGGTGGATACCCCATGGCTATTACCTCCAGCGGTACTTTATCTTCAATCAGTTTAACAATACAGCTTACACAAGGGACATAGATATCATATCTTAACCTCTTTGCTTTCTCCATATAATCGTCATAATCTTTAGCAGACAAAACAATAACCTCCCTACCGGTGACTTTTCCGATGGCTTCAGCAATGGATGAATAATCAGTGGCTATTTTTTGAGGGTTAGTATAAGGAAATACCCCCATCTTTAATGGTTCGGCAGCTAAAACAATAGTTGAAATAAATAAAATAAATACCGATACCCTAAGCAACATAACTACACCCCTCTATATATATTATGGCACAAAATTATTTTTACACAAGTCCAATAGTTTTTTTTCCGATTCTGTTTTATCGTTAAAAGAAGTGAGATAAAATTTCTTACAACCCTTCAGATCTAATCTGATATAGTTCACTTTTGTTTCCCTCACTAATAATCCGGTATCGAAATCATACAGTCTATACCCGATTGCATACGGAACAGATTCCCAGTGGATAAATTTAAAATTCTCATCCTCTATAATCTCAAACTTTTCAGGGGGGTAAAGGTAAAAACTTCTTGGATTTGAGTAGATAATTCTTTTCGCCACCCCTTGATTATTAAACTTATCATAAGCAATGATAACTATCTCGTTACTTTCTATATCTTCAAGAAGTAAGGTAATATTATCATTATTGAATTTCCCCACCTCTTTACCATTGAGAAACACCTTAAAATACCTCGGTTTACTACTGAAATTGAGATTCATCGTTATATAACCATTTGGTGAAGGTATAATCTCAAAACCATTTACCTCTATCGGAATAGCGTAGATAATTGAGTAATCTTTAGAAACAGACTCCACCCTTATCTCTTCATCCAGATTTGTAATTCTATATGAATAGGTATATGTCTGTATAACATCTTTATCGATGAATGTCCCCCCAGCAGGTATCTTTGTGAGAAATTTAAACTGCTCACTACAATTTTTATCGTCCAATGAAGATTTCTCCACATACAATGTATATTTCCCATTATTTTTTATTACTACACCATCATATCTATTCTCCACAGAAACATTATCAGGTGGTGGGATCACTATCCGATCCTTCGAAATGGGATCA
>JAINCL010000362.1:0-4464 GCA_036574145.1 Deferribacterales bacterium
AAGGCTTACCGGCATACATGGTAGCCATAGGTCCCCTTGTAAATGGAGGAAAACCTGGTAAGCTATCGATGTCATGGATTAAACCTTCAAGGTCATCTCTTGTATATAATGGTTTTACGATAAAACCTTCTGGAGTATTCCACATTAGTTTATCTAAAGTATCTGCTTTTATCTCTTTTTTAGCTTTTTCTTCCCACTGTTTTATACTGTATTTTTCAAATTTCATAATCACCTTCCTAAAACAGTTAACCCCTTTTCAGGGGCTAACTGTTTTTATTCTACGACTGCAAGCTTATCTCCAATGGAAACGGTACTTTCCTGAGGATTTTCACTTGCTTTGACAAATATTTCTGTAACTACACCATCTTTTGGTGATTTAATCTCATTTTCCATCTTCATAGCGACAAGGATCATAATCGGTTCACCTGCTTTAACCTCATCACCAACCTCTTTGAGCATTTTCCATATATAGCCTGGCATAGGAGCTTCAATGACCTGTCTGCCTTCCACAGTTGAAGATGTTCTCATCTTCATTAAACGTTTCATCTCATCAAGCACTTCAACGGCAAAGTGGTCACCATTTACTAGTATGTCAAATTTATCACCTTTTTCGCTCATATCAATAGCATAAGAGTTACCATCTATTATTACTGAGTAGATTGTTTCGTTTATCTGTTCAAAATCTACATGATATGATTTTCCATCCACTGTTACGGTATAATCTGCATGGGCATTTTCAACTACCTCAACAACATTTTCACCTTCGTAACCATCTACAGTGGTGTAGTATGTTCTTTTAACAGCCATTTTATCCCCCTTTAACCCAATGTTTTACTCAGGTTGATCATTCTACCAAATCTCTTCCAATTGGACTCACCCACATCTGGACGAGTAACAGCCCTTGAGGCAGCCATCTTTTCTGAGAGTAACTGTTTGATGGAAGCTACTATGACAGGGACAGTTATATCAAGATTCTGTTTTCTTTTTAACTCTTCCATGTCAAATTTATTATTTATAAACCCTGTATCATATATACCACTCAAGAATGTTTCATTTTTAAGTACTGACAAATGGAATGGTATAGATGTTTTAATACCGCAGATCATATATTCGGATAGGATTCTTTTCATATTTTCAATGGCACCTGCTCTTGTTCTGCTGTTTGCGCATACCTTAGCAATCATTGGGTCATAGTATAATGGGATCTCATAACCTTGATAAGCGCCACTTTCAACTCTTACATTAGGTCCTTCTGGTGTCTGATAAACAGTTAATAGACCAGGAGATGGTGCAAAATTGTTGGTTGGATCTTCAGCATATATCCTACACTCAATAGCATGACCATTGATGGAAATCTCATCCTGTTTATAACTGAGAGGTTTCCCTTCAGCCACAAGTATCATTTCTCTGACAATATCTACGCCGGTTATCATTTCTGTGACTGGATGCTCAACCTGAAGCCTAGTGTTCATTTCGAGGAAATAGAAGTTTTGATCGGCACCTACGATGAACTCGAGGGTTCCAGCACTATAGTAACCTATTTTCTTTATGGCATTGGCAGCGACCTCACACATTTTTCTTCTGGTTTCTTCTGAAATGAATGGAGATGGAGCCTCTTCAATGACCTTTTGATGCCTTCTTTGAATGGAACATTCTCTATCAAAGAGGTGGATTGCATTTCCATTCATATCCCCTAAGACCTGAACCTCGACATGGTGTGGCTGTATGATAAATTTTTCCATATATACATCGCCATTACCAAAAGCGTTTAGTGCTTCACTACTTGCCATTCTAAAAGAGGACTCGAAATCCTCTTCTTTATGGACAAGTCTCATACCTTTTCCACCACCACCATATACAGCTTTGAGCATAATTGGATAACCTATCTCTCTTGCTACTTTTTTAGCATCTTCAACATCCCTAATAGGGTTTTTGGTCCCTGGAACTGTGGGAACACCCGCTTCGGCCATAACTGCACGTGCACCTGTTTTACTACCCATCATTTCGATATGTTCAGCTGATGGTCCAATGAAAATTACACCAGCATCGTCGCAAGCTCTTCTGAAATCGGCATTCTCTGCATAAAATCCGTATCCAGGGTGTATTGCAGCGCCAACTTCTTTAGCAATATCTATGATTCGATCTTTTTTAAGATAACTTGTATCATGTGGTCCATCAGTAATACAGTAAGCCTCATCAGCATACCTTACATGGGGAGCTTTTCTATCTGCATGTGTAAAGATTGCAACTGTTTTAATACCCATTTTACGGCATGTTCTAAATATCCTTATGGCTATTTCGCCTCGGTTAGCAACTAAAACTTTTTTAATTTCAGGCATATCTTCCTCCATACTCATTAAAGTGGCAAATTATCATGTTTCTTTGGTGGAATAGATTGTCTTTTGTTTGCCAAAAGCTCAAATGCCTGAATTACTTTTGGTCTTGTTTCTTCTGGCAAGATAACCTCATCTATAAATCCAAGCTCTGCTGCTCTGTATGGATTAGCAAAAGTCTCTCTGTAACTATCAACGAGCTCTTTTTTCTTGGCTACAGGATCTGGAGCTGAAGCAACCTCTTTACTAAAGAGAATTTGAACAGCACCATCTGGACCCATAACAGCAATCTCTGCTGTTGGAAAGGCATAATTTATATCACCTCTTACATGTTTAGAGCTTAATACGTCATAAGCTCCACCGTAAGCTTTTCTCGTAATTACTGTAACTTTTGGAACTGTTGCTTCACAATAAGCATAGAGTAACTTAGCACCATGTTTGATTATTCCACCATATTCTTGGGCTACACCAGGCATGAATCCTGGAACATCCACAAGGGTTAGCAGAGGTATATTGAAAGCATCACAGAATCTAACAAATCTTGCTCCTTTTATAGATGAAGCTATATCGAGAGCACCCGCCATTACTGACGGCTGATTGGCTACTATACCTACAGTTTTACCATTTAACCTTCCAAATCCAACAATAAGGTTTTTAGCGTAATGTTCCTGTACTTCAAAGAAGTTACCATCATCAACGATTTTCACAATGATCTCTTTCATATCGTAAGGCTTGTTAGGGTCAATGGGAACTATATTTCTAATAGACATATCTGTTCTATTTGGATCATCTTTAGTTGGAACTATAGGAGGTTCTTCCATATTATTTTGTGGTAAGAAGCTTAAAAGTTCTCTGATTTTCAATAAGCAATCTTCGTCGTTTTCAGCAGCAAAGTGTGCTACACCTGTCTTGGTGTTATGGGTCATGGCACCACCAAGCTCCTCTTTTGTTACCACTTCACTTGTTACTGCTTTAACAACTTCTGGACCTGTAATGAACATATAACTTGTATCTTGAACCATAGAAATAAAATCTGTAAGAGCTGGAGAATATACTGCACCACCTGCACATGGCCCCATGATAGCTGATATTTGAGGGATTACCCCTGAACATAATGAGTTTCTAAGGAATATATCTGCATATCCAGCAAGGGATAATACACCTTCCTGAATCCTTGCTCCACCTGAATCATTTAAACCTATAACTGGTGCACCTACTTCAGCGGCAAGGTCCATAATTTTACAGATCTTTTTTGCAAACATCTCTGATAAGGAACCACCAAACACAGTGAAGTCTTGGGCAAATACAAAAACTGTTCTACCATTTATTTTACCATAACCTGTAACAACTCCATCCCCTAAAATCTTCTGTTTTTCCATCCCGAAATAATTACATCTGTGAACAACAAATTTGTCAAGCTCAACAAATGTCCCTTTGTCAAGAAGTTTGTCGATCCTTTCTCTTGCAGTAAGTTTCCCTTGGGCATGCATCTTTTTGATTCTTTCGATACCTCCACCCAATTCGGCTTGTTCATTTAATTGTTTCAACTTCTGGATCAATTCGTCCATAAACTTACCCCCTGTAAAATTGTTTCAATAATAAAACATAATTTTGTTAACGTGTCAAGTGTATAGTTTTAGAATTATTAAAACAATAAACATTAAATGAACTTTACGATGTCGATCTCAAAATATTAATTTAAAAGTAAAGATTAAGAGTTATTTGGACAAACTCGTTTTTAAAATATAGTGTTGCTACTATTAAGCAATAACAAGCAGAGTAGTATTTTAATATTTTAAGACTGTTAGCTTATGAATTCGATTAATCTCGTTTGTATGTTAAGATTTTACAGCGATACATTCAGCTTCGATCAAAACATCCTTTGGTAATCTTGATACTTCGACAACTGCTCTTGCAGGTTTATGCCCATTAAAGAATATTTCGTAAATGGTGTTTATTTTGGAAAAATGTTCCATATTTTTTATGAATAATGTTACTTTTGCTATATCTGTGATATTATACCCTGCAGTTTCAATAATTGCTTGCATGTTTTTCAAAACCTGCTGGGTAGCATCCTCTATACTTATATCTATAATTTCTCCTGTTTCTGGATTTATAGGTATCTGACCTG
>JAINCL010000040.1:0-6296 GCA_036574145.1 Deferribacterales bacterium
GATATTGCTGGTAGTGTTGAATTTGCTAAGCTGGGGCAAAGGTTGTTGTTAACCATGTATAATTATCATGCACCTATTGTTGCTGCGGTTAATGGGTATGCTCTTGGTGGTGGATTTGAAATGGCTCTTTGTTGCGATACCATTTTTGCTTCTAAAAATGCTAAGTTTGCTTTTCCTGAAGTTAGTCTTGGTATCATACCTGGATTTGGTGGGACTCAGATTTTAAGAAGATTGATAGGTGAAAAAAATGCTAAATATATAATTTTGTCCGGTGAGATGATCTCAGCTGAAGATGCTTATAGGTTAAATATTGTTAGTAGATTATATGACAATCAGGCTGATTTAATTAATGGTGCTATTGCATATGCTGAAAAGGTTGCTAAGAATAGCCCTAAGAGTGTTGAATTGGCAAAAAAAGCTGTAAATGTATCTTTTGATCTTTCTTTGGAAAGGGGGTTGGAATATGAATCCTCCCTTTTTGGTGTGCTATTTACCACTGAAGATCAGAAAGAAGGTATGAAGGCTTTTGTTGAAAAAAGAAAAGCAAATTTTAAAGGTAATTAATAAAATATGAGGAGGCAATTATGAATTTTGAATTTGAAGATGAACATAAGTTATTGAAAGATACCCTTGTTAATTTTGTTAATAAAGAGGTGAAACCTCTTGCTCAACAGATAGATAAAGAACATAAAATCCCTGAATCCCTAATACAGAAAATGGCTGATCTGGGTCTATTGGGGACATATATCCCTGAGGAATTTGGTGGAGCAGGGATGGACTATTTTTCATATATTATAACAGTAGAGGAGGTTTCAAAAGGTTGTGGATCATCAGGTGTGTTTATATCGGCTCATACTTCCCTTGCATGTGATCCTATATTAAGTTTTGGAAATGAAGAGCAGAAAAAAAAATATTTACCTGTTCTTGCTAAAGGGGAAAGGATCGGATGTATATTATTGACAGAACCTGAAGCTGGAAGTGATGTGGCAAATATCCAGACAACATATAAGCGTGACGGAGATTACTATGTTGTAAATGGGAATAAGATATTTATTACAAATGGTGGATTTAGAGGTATTGGGATTTTATTTGCAAGTTTTGATAGGAGTTTGAAGCATAAAGGTCTATCTGCTTTTATTATCGATTTGCAGTCTGAAGGTGTTGAAATACTTAAAAATGAAGAAAAAATGGGTATACGTGGCAGCTATACTACAGCTATAGGTTTTAATAATGTAAAGATTCCAGTTGAAAATTTGCTTGGTAAAGAAGGTGATGGCTTTAAAATAGCTATGGAAACCCTTAATGGTGGAAGAATTGGTATTGCTGCACAAGCGCTTGGCATAGCAGAAGGTGCCTTTGAAAAGGCTTTAGAATATTCTAAAGAGAGGAAACAGTTTGGTAAACCTATTAGTGAGTTACAGGCTATACAATTTAAATTGGCTGATATGGCTACAAAAATAGAGACGGCAAAATTAATAACTTATAAGGCTGCGTGGTTGAAGAATATGAAAAAGACAAATGCAATGGAATCGGCCATGTGTAAAATGTATGCTTCTGAAGCTGCCACTTATGTTACAAAAGAAGCTGTTCAGATATTTGGCGGGTATGGATATATATGTGAATACGAGGTTGAAAGGATGTATCGTGATGCCAAGATTACTGAAATCTATGAAGGTACTAATGAGGTTCAGCGCGTAGTTATTTCCAAGATGCTATTAAAGTGAGGTTGATATGGAGTTTACCAGAGAGATATACTGGAATGTAGGACATGTAGTTTTGATTCCAATGTATTTGATCGCATTGGGATCCATAGCTTTTTCAATACATAAATTGTGGCAGCGGAGAATTGTTTACCTGAAAGGGAAGCCTGTTAATAGATTTGACAATCTTTCAGAAAGGGTATGGTATGCTATTAAAACAGCTATAGGACAGGTGAGGGTTCTTACAGATAAAGAGATGGGGTTGGTGCATCTATTATTATTTTTCGGATTTTTACTTTTAACAATAGGTACTACTCTCGTGTTTATACAGGCTGATATGTTAGATCCTATTTTTGGGATTAGATTTTTAAAAGGTGGTTTTTATAAGATTTTTTCATTGGTTATGGATCTGGCTGGTTTGATAATGTTTCTTGCTTTATTGATATTTACCATCAGGCGATTTATTATCAAGCCATCTGGGTTGGAAACTACCAAAGATGATGTAATAATGCACCTATTACTTTATATCATTATAATAACTGGTTTTATTGTTGAAGGTTTTAGAATGGCTGCTACAGAGATTAATAGACCGGAAATGATGATTTTCTCTCCTGTGGGTATGGTTTTTGCAAAGATATTTGCAGGATTGGATAATATAGAAACAATCCATAAAGCTTTCTGGTGGATTCACTTATTTGCAGTTGCAGGATTTTTTGTATCGATTGGACTTACAAAATTTAAACATATATTATTAATTCCGACAAACTATCTTGTACATAACACACTTCCAAAAGGCACTATAGATACCTTAAATTTTGAAAATGAGGATGCTACTTATGGTGTTAAATCTGTGTCAGATTTCACATGGAAAGACATTTTTGATACAGATGCCTGTGTGAAATGTAAAAGATGTCAAGATAGATGCCCAGCATATGCTTCTGAAAAACCTTTATCTCCAATGAAATTTATAGCCGATGTGGGTGATTCAGCATTTACTGGTACTGAATTAGAAAATGTAATAAGTAAAGAAACCTTATGGTCATGCACCACCTGTGGGAATTGTCAGGAGGTATGCCCTGCTGAGATAGAACATGTTAATAAGATCATTAATATGAGAAGGAATCTTGTTTTAATGGAAGGTGAATTCCCCGGTGATGAGGTGATGCTTGCTGTAAATAATATCGAAACTAATGGTAATCCTTTTGGATTTGCTTTTGCTACACGTGCTGATTGGGCTAAAGAGCTTGGAGTAGGATTATTTTCCGATGGTGGAGAATATGATATCTTATACTTTGTGGGGTGCTATGCATCTTTTGATAAAAGGAATATAGCGATAGCTAAAAGCTTTGTTGAGATATGTAAATTAGCTAATGTTAGAGTTGGTATTTTGGGTAAAGAAGAAAAATGTTGTGGCGAGCCTGTGAGAAAGCTTGGAAATGAGTATCTTTACCAAACAATAGCAAATGAAAATATTGAGGTATTTAAAAAATATAAAATTTCAAGAATTGTTACTACATGCCCACATTGTTTTAACACATTGGGGAGAGATTATAAAGAGCTTGGTTTAGATGTTCCAGTGGTTCATCACACACAATTTATTTCAGAGCTCATAAATTCAGGTAAGATTAGGTTAAATTCTGGTAAGATGTTGGTGACCTATCATGATTCCTGTTATATGGGTAGATATATGGGTATTTATGATGAGCCTCGTGATATTATCAGAAGTATGGGAATTGAGATAAATGAAATGGATAGAAATAGAGAAAATAGCTTCTGTTGTGGTGGTGGAGGGGGAAGAATTTTTGTAGATGAAAAAGGGACAAAAATTTCTGCTCTTCGTGTTGAAATGGCAAATAAGACAGGTGTAGATACCATTGTTGCTAACTGCCCATTTTGTACTACGATGTTTGAGGATGGACTTAAAGTAACGTCGTTAGACAGTAGTATAAAGGTTAAAGATTTAGCTGAGATAGTGTTAGAAAGGATAATAAAATAGGAGGTTATTATGAATATCCTTGTGTGCGTAAAGCAAGTACCAGATTTGGAGGCAAAATTCAAGATCAATCCAGATGGAAAATGGTTTGCTGAAGATGAGATTGCGTTTAAGATGAATGAATATGATGAATACGCTGTTGAAGAAGCTGTAAAATTGAGAGAATCGATACCAGATGGAAATTTAGTGGTTGTTTCTATTGGACCTGAAAGAGTCAAAGAGGCTATTAAAAAGGCTCTTGCAATGGGTTGTGATAGTGGTGTTCATATTAAGTATGACAAAGAAAATGAGTTAGATTCGTTTGCAAAAGCTTATGCAATATATCAATATGCAAAAGATAAAAATTTTGACATTATATTTACCGGGATGCAATCTCAGGATAAAGGTTCTGCACAGGTGGGAATCATTCTTGCTGAACTACTTGGAATTGCATCGGTAAGTACTATCGTGGATTTTAAATTTAATAACGGTGAAATTGAAGTAAAAAAAGAGCTAGAAGGTGGAAAGAAAAGTGTTGTTAAGTTGAAAACCCCTGCATTATTAACCTGTCAATTGGGATTGAATACCCCAAGGTATCCTACTTTACCTAATATTATGAAAGCTAAAAAGAAGCCAATTGAAGAATTGACTCTTGATAATCCTCAAAATCTTTGCGTAATAGATAAGATCTCATATCCTGAGAAGAAGGGTGGGGCAGTAATCCTTGAAGGTAACCCAAAAGATTTAGCACAAAAGGTTGTCAGCTTCTTAAAAGAAAATGGAATTTTATAGGAGGTACTTATGAAAACGTTAATTGTTGCAGAATATAGAGAAGGTAATCTTTTGGATTCTATATACGAATCTTATAGTTTTGCAAAAATATTCTCAGATGAGATAATATGTTTTGCTGTAGGTTCGGAAAGTGCCTTGCCAGAGTTTGATAAAACAATCAAACTTTATTTTAGTGGGATTGATAGATCTGGTGAATATAATCCAGATGTTCATAAAAATCTTTTAAAAACTGTGATAGATAAAGAAAGTCCAGATATTGTTGTTATGCCACATTCATCATATGGATGGGATCTGGCTCCAAGGTTGTCTGCATTGCTTAAGGCTCCCATGATTAGTGAGGCTATCGGTTATCAGGATAATAAATTTGTTAAACCTGTTTGTAATAATAAATTGAGATTGGTTTTAACTACCGACAAAAAACCTTTAATTGTTACTTTGCAATCAGGGGCAGCACAGGGTGAAAAAGGCTCAGTAAAACCTGATATGATAAAGTTAGATGAGAGTTATGAGACAAGGTATAATTTTATTGGGTATGAAGAAGCAGAAAAGAAAGATGTGGATTTAACAAAAGCTCAGATAATTGTGAGTGCTGGTAGAGGTGTGGGTAAGAAAGAGAATATTGCAATAGTTGAGACACTTGCTCAAGCTTTAGGTGGTGAGCTTGGTTCAAGTAGACCTGTGGTGGATGCTGGTTGGTTACCTCATTCAAGACAGGTTGGTACTACTGGGCAGACAGTTGCACCAAAACTTTATGTCGCCTGTGGTATATCTGGAGCCATTCAACATCTTGCAGGTATGAAAAAAGCTGAGAAGGTTATTGCTATTAATACTGATAAAGATGCACCTATAGCTGAGGTTGCGGATTTACTTGTTGTAGCAGATTTAACTCAATTTATCCCTGTATTAGTAGATTCACTTAAAAAGTGAGGTTCTAAATGGAAGATATTTTCAAGCAGATGGTGGCAAATTATTATGGTAACGATTTGAATGCTGTTTTCTATCTTTCCCTGGATGATACAATTAAGAAAACTGTAGTTGTATCAAATGGAAAATTGGAAATTGGTGATGGTAAACCTGAAAAAGCTGATTGTGTTGTTAAGATGTCATCAGAGCTTTTGAAGAAGATATGGTATGAAAATTATATGCCCGGGATAAAAGAGATATTTAATGGTAGTTTAAAAGTTAGCAATCCTGACCTTTTAAGTAAGTTGTTTAAAAACATGAAAAAGGGGTAAGTATATGAAAACAGAGTTAACTAAAAGATTAAATATAAGGTATCCTATAGTTCAGGGTGGTATGATGTGGATATCAAAACCTGAACTTGTATCAGCCGTTTCTAATGCAGGTGGTCTTGGGATACTCTCTGGTTTGACCTATGAAACTCCTGAAAAGCTGTACGTAGCAATTAAAGCTACTTATAATATGACTGAGCAGCCATTCGGGGTTAATATCACAATGTTACCTACATTAAGAAAAATAGATTATAATGCTTACGTAGATGTGATAATAGATAGTGGGGTTAAAATAGTAGAAACTGCTGGTAATAATCCTGAACCATTTATGGAAAAATTTAAGAAAAATGGTGTAACGGTAATACATAAATGTACCTCTGTAAAGCATGCAATTAAAGCTGAAAAGATAGGGTGCGATTTTGTAAGTATTGATGGATTTGAATGTGCTGGTCATCCTGGGGAAATGGATGTGACTTCGTTGATACTTATACCTATTACTGTTGATGCATTAAATATACCTGTTATTGCTTCTGGTGGATTTGGTGATGGAAGAGGTTTGGTTGCTGCACTTTCTCTTGGTGCATGTGGTATAAATATGGG
>JAINCL010000363.1:0-3044 GCA_036574145.1 Deferribacterales bacterium
CTCCTATTATTCTTCATAAGATAATTTTATATAGATATGAGATTATTTCAATAAAAATATTATATTTTTTTAGTTTTGGGATTTTTTATGGGAATTAAGGCGACGCCCGGAATCGAACCGGGGTACACGATTTTGCAGACCGTTGCCTAACCACTCGGCCACGTCGCCATAGTAATACTGATGAGAAAAGTCTTATACATTTTAAAAATATATTTGTCAAGAAAATTCTCAATATCAACCTATTTTCATGAGACTGCCACGGCTTCCTTTAGAAGCCTCACAGTAACTTTTTTGTTTTTGTGTGCAAAGATAATTAATCTGATAAGCATATAAATCGATCGTCAATATTTTGCTATCTTACTGATAAAATTGATTTTTTGATTTATCTTTTTAAATTTTTAAAAAATATATTGATTTTATTTTTTTTTTAATATATATAGTTCCTCCCAAGACGGAGGAGTGGCCGAGTGGTTTAAGGCACCTGTCTTGAAAACAGGCGTGGGTTGATAGCCCACCGTGGGTTCGAATCCTACCTCCTCCGCCATTCTATGATCTAATTTTTTAATCATTATTGAAAATCGGTTTAAAATAAGTTGTTGCGGAAGAGGTAATGGTTCCCCTTATTTTTTATTTCTATTGTTATGTCTATCCTGTGCCGATAAAATCTCTTTTCTGACCCTGATGGATTTAGGTGTAATTTCCACTAACTCATCTTCTGCTATGAAGTTGATTGCCTGTTCCAGCGTTAAAGGGATTACAGGTTTTAGTATTATATTTTCATCTTTGCCAGCTGCGCGCATATTAGTGAGTTTCTTTTCCTTGCATGGGTTTACATCGAGATCACCCATTTTATTATATTCACCTATAACCATCCCCTCATAAACATCATCTCCATGGACAATAAATAGCCTGCCACGTGGTTCCAGATGAAAAAGTGCATAAGCTACAGCTTTCCCCTGTCTATCAGAAACAAGAGAACCTGAATATCGTGATGGGAAGTCCCCTCGGTATTCTTCATAACCTTTAAGGTATGAGTTTATAAGACCTGTACCTTTAGTATCTGAAAGGAACTCATCTCTATAACCTATAAGACCTCTTGAAGGTATGGTGAATTCTATACGAATTCTACCACTTCCTTTATTGATTAGATTTATCATTTTACCTTTACGCATCGATATTTTTTCAGTTACCACACCCATAAAAGTTTCATCGCAGTCGATATAAAGGTGTTCGATCGGTTCCAGTAACTTTTCACCTTTTTTCTTCATAATTACTTCTGGTCTTCCGACACATAATTCATAACCTTCACGTCTCATTGTTTCCAATAGGATTGCAAGTTGAAATTCACCTCTACCTTTGACTATCATTGTTTCAGCATTATCAGACTCTTCAACCTTTATGGATACATTCTTTAAAGATTCCTTATATAATCTTTCTTTAATTTTACTTGATTGTACAAATTTACCTTCTCTACCAGCAAATGGGGAAGTATTTGCCATGAATTTCATAGCAACTGTGGGTTCATCTACAGTTATTCTTTTCAATGCTTTAGGGTTTTCTCTTTTACAAATTGTATCACCTATCATAACATTATCTATCCCTGAAATAACAATAATATCGCCTTCCTCTGAAGTTTCCACATCAACCAGATTGAGCCCTTCATAAGTTTGAATTTTGGACACTTTCAAGGGTAGATTTTCTCCAGCCTCATTTATGCATACAAGAGAATCGTTTTGTTTAACCGAACCACTAAAAACTTTTCCAATAGCCAATCTTCCCAAATAATCTGAATATCCTAAATCAGATACCAGCATCTGAAAGGTTTCATTTTCTAAATATGATGGTCCTGGAAACTCCTCAATGATTGTGTCAAGAAGCATCGACATATTACCATTTTCGTCTTCGAGATTTCTCTTTACAACACCTTCTCTACCGATGGCATATAAGATTGGGAAATCAATCTGTTCGTCATTTGCATCTAAATCTATGAAAAGTTCATATATCTCGTCTAAAACTTCTAAAGGTCTGGCATCTTTCCTGTCGATTTTGTTAATCACAACAATAATTTTAAGTCCAGCAGCTAAAGCTTTACTCAAAACGAATCTTGTTTGAGGTAAAGGACCTTCTGATGCGTCAACAAGAAGTACAGCACCATCTACCATTGAAAGAGCCCTTTCAACCTCACCTCCAAAATCTGAGTGTCCTGGGGTGTCCAATATATTTATCTTAGTGCCTTTATACATATGTGAGCAGTTTTTGGCTGCGATTGTAATACCTCGTTCCCTTTCGAGATCCATACTGTCCATTATTCTATCACTAACTTCCTGACCTTCTCTAAAAAAGCCACTGAATTTGAATAAACCATCAACAAGTGTGGTTTTACCATGATCAACATGGGCTATTATTGCGATATTTCTAATCTTTTCATTTCTTAAATATTTTTTCATAAAATCTCCTTATAATGAGCCGAGATATTTACATTAAATAAATATTAAAAGCAACAGATATTTTGAGGTTAAGGTTGAGATTAAGGTTGAAATGGAATATAGTGAGATAAGAAAAATAATAAAAATAAAATTAATTAATTTTTTCACGATTTTTTCACAAAAGTGTGTTATTATATGATTATAAGTAGTATTAGGAGGTCCGAGATGAGGAAGATATTTATATTTGTAATTATACTTTTTATTTTAATTTTAAATAATCTTTTTGCAGCTAAACCAGTAAAAAATATTAAATCTGATTATTGTGTTGTTCCGCCATTTTTGCCTGGGAATACACCTCCATTGGTTTTATTCATTATGGGTAAGGATCATAAGCTTTTTTATGAAGCATACAATGATGCTATGGATCTTGATGGTGATGGGATGATTGATGTGGGGTATAAACATGATTTTAATTATTATGGATATTTTGATCCTTATAAATGTTATAAATATGAGTCTAACATATTTAAACCTAAATACAAAACTAATGATAAATATTGTAATGGTGATGCATGGAGTGGCAATCTACTAAACTGGATGACCATGTCCAGAATGGAT
>JAINCL010000364.1:0-9372 GCA_036574145.1 Deferribacterales bacterium
TGACATAAAAAGATCGCCGCAGATAATATCTATAATATTATTTGAGTCGTCTAAAATGGTGTTTATGGCAAAAAATGTCTTATTCCTCCGTGCAATCATTATAGCCTCTACAATATCGTTATGAACAGGATTTGTTTTGAGATTTGCAGTGGTGGCGTAGGGGTTTTTGATTTTTTTTTCTGCATCCAAAACCAATTTATGGTTATTTAGTGCAGTTTTCCTTGAAGCGATACCGGGGATTATTAGCTTTCTACCTCCTCCAAATCCTGCAAAGTAGTGATAACTTACGGCACCTATAGGTATTATTGTATCAGCTTTTAGATAAGCATTATTGATCAGTATAGGAGTGTTATAGCGTGTTTTACCAAAATAGAAATGTTCATCCATGTTATCACAGTCATGGTCTATGATCTTATCGTTATATTTTCTATAAATCTCCTCTGTCAAAATTTCAGTTTTTTCCTGTTCTGTAAGTTTTCTGTGGGTTCCAGTGGCGAAGATAAATTTAAATTCCTTATTGTATTTCTCATAAAGATTGATAAGGTAGGGTAGGAATTTTTCAGCACCAGATTTTCTTGTTATATCTGGAAGGATAATGAGGGTTTCTCTGGAGTTAATCACCACCTCTTCAAGCTCTTCCATCATAATCGGGTTTCGAAAAGATTCTATTATCTCATTAAGTTCAAGGGGTTTTGTGAAGCTATTAATGGATAAAATCTCACCATTTTTAATAAGTATATCAAAACTTATTCTACCATACTTTAAAATCATATCAACCACCTATTTTGGACATTGTTCTTTTGAAATTTATCTGATCACAATCAGCAATATGGTGCATCCAATCTTTTATATCTAATGATAATTTTAAAAGACTCATCAATTTGTTATAGTCTCTTTCTCTGATTGCTTGAGAAAGATCCACCTCTTTATCAGATAGTAAGCAAGATCTAAGCTTACCTTCAGCGGTAAGCCTTAATTTATCACAACTTCCACAAAAATGATTGGATATCGGAGTAATGATTCCGATCTTGCCACCATTGGATAATTTGTAATCCAACGATGGTCCATCAAATTTATTTTTCTCTATTTTACTTAAACTGAAATGATTGGATACGATATCTAAAACCTCTTTTCCGGTGATAATGGAATCTTTTGACCAATCTTTGCTATTACCTATCGGCATAAATTCTATGAACCGAACAGTTAGCTTATTATCTGCGGCAAAATTACAAAAATCGATGATTTCATCATCGTTAAAACCTTTTATCAAAACTGTATTTACCTTTAGAGGGAGAATTCCTTCATCCTGTGCAGCTTTAATACCTTCCAATACATCATTGAGATTAAACCCACCTGTTATAGATTCATAACGCTCAGGTTTAAGTGAATCTATACTTATATTGATACGATTTAAACCTGCAATTTTAAGCTCTTTGGCATATTTTTTAAGTAATGATCCATTTGTTGTTAGAGTTATCTCTTCTATCTTTTGATTTTCTCTTATTTTTTTTATCAGATCGGTGATACCTTTTCTTACTAAAGGTTCTCCACCTGTTATCCTTACCTTTTTTATACCGATATTGGAAAAAAGATCTAAAGCAAATAGTATATCTTCATAACTGAGTATCTTTGAATGTTCTAAAAATTTGAAATTGTGTGATGGGATACAGTATTTACATCTAAAATTACATCTGTCTGTAACCGATATCCTGAGGTATTTGTATATCCTACCATATTTATCTTTCAACTCTTTATTCATAAATCTTCTCTTCAGTGGTATCTTTTTTACCAAAAACTTTTGCTACCAAGATACTTACTTCATAAAGAAAAAGTAACGGTATTGCCATTAATGTCTGACTTATAACATCTGGTGGGGTTAATAATGCTGCTACTATAAAAATGCCCACAATGGAGTAGCCTCTATACTTACGTAATTTTTTATCTGTTACAAGACCTATCTTTGCAAGAAAAAAAACGATGACTGGTAATTCAAATACGATTCCAAACCCCAACATTATTTTAATGATAAATGATAAATACCATGTTAATGACAGGTTGGCAGAAATTCCATCTTCAGCATAAGAAAGGAAGAATTTAAAAGAGATGGGCATTACAAATTCATAACAGAAAAAAGCTCCTGCAAAGAAGAGTATTGAGGCAGATATAACAAAACCTGATACATATTTTTTTTCATCAGCATAAAGACCAGGTGCTATAAACTTCCATAATTCATATAGTATATATGGCATTGCAAAGAATACTGCAGCCATAAATGATAGTTTTAATTCGGTTATAAACCCTTCGGTAAGTTTTAACATGGACAGTGTGGAATTAGTTGGCATATATTCTACTAATGGTGCTTTAATAAAATGGAATAAATAACTACTTTTCCAATAACATAAAAGAAAAACAATTAATAAAACTACTAATATTCTAACCAACCTTTTTCTAAGCTCTTCAAGATGTGCCATTAACGGCAATTCTTTGTCTAAAGGTTCTTTCATTTCTCATCCTTTATTGCGGTTTCGCTGGAAGTTTTTAAGCTTGGGTCATCATTATTATTCTCTATTGTTGATTCTTTGTTTAATGATTCATTGGTATCTTTCCATTTTTCTTCGTAAATATTTTTTAGGTCATTATTCTCTTTTTTATTCTCAGTTATAACATCATCAATCTTTACAGTCTCTTTAAATCCATCTAAAGCTTTTTTGAATTCTGCGTACCCTTTACCAAGAGCTTTGGCAACTTCTGGCAACCTTTTGGGTCCTATAACCACTATGGCAACAATTGTAATCAGAATTATTTCAGAAAGCCCTAAGCCAAACATATAAACTCCTATTTTTAATCATCTGTATATTATTAAACAGTTTCACAATAAAATCAATTATTTTTTTTATGAGGTTAAGGTTTAGGTAGGTGTAGGAGTTGAAATGATGATTCATAGTAAATTATTGTATATGCCGTATTGTAATTTATAAAGTGTCTGGTAGTGTTCAGATTTAGAAAGCAGTTCGTTATGTGTACCTATTGATTCAATCTGTCTATCTTTTAAAACAACAATCTTATCGGCATTTAAAATGGTGGAGAGTCTGTGGGCTATCACAAGTGAGGTTTTACCTTTCATTAGATTATCAAGTGCTTTTTGAACTATTTTTTCCGATTCTGTGTCGAGAGCGCTTGTTGCTTCATCAAGTATCAATATTGGTGGATTTTTATATATTGCCCTTGCAATTGCAAGCCTCTGCCTCTGCCCACCTGATAATTTTACTCCAAGTTCACCTATTTTTGTATCATACCCCTGAGGTAATTCCATTATGAAATCATGGGCGTAGGCTAATTTCGCCGCTTCAATCATTTTATCATCATCAAATACTTGACTTCCATAACATATATTATATCTCACAGTTTCATTGAAAAGGAAGATATCTTGACTTACAAAAGAGATCTGTGATCTTAAGGACTTTATAGTGAAATCCTTTAAATTTGTATCTCCAATATATATTGCTCCCTCTTCAACATCATAAAACCTCGGTAATAGGCTTACCAGAGTGGTTTTCCCAGATCCGCTATGCCCCACAAAGGCAACAGTCTCGCCTGATCTGATATGTAGGTTTATATTCTTTAAAACATAAGGAGTTGTTTTGTTATAACGAAAAGATAGGTTTACTATCTTTATATCCTTACCTTTGGCATCACATTGTAATGTACCTTCAGTATATTTAATATCTTCAGCTTTATCTATCAAATCGAAAATCCTTTCTGCTGCACCTATTGCTGCCTGAACTGTACTATTGGAATTATTAATCCTTCTAAAAGGGTCGTACATCATTACAAGAGCCGCCATTAGTGAGAAGAAAGTTCCGGGAGTGGAATTTCCATAAATTACTTTATATCCGCCATATAATATAACACTTGATACAACTACTGCACCTAAAAATTCAGTCATCGGAGAGCCGAGCTCACTATAAAATGTTGCTTTTAACTCCTGTTTTAAAAATTTTTCGTTGTTCTGTTTGAATCTATTTTTTTCATGTTCTTCATTTGTAAAAGCCTTTATTACTTTAATCCCTTTTATGGTCTCATTTAGCAAAGATGATATGTCACCGATGGTTTCCTGACCTCTTTTGCTATATTTTTTTATCTTTTTACCAAGTGCTATTATCGGTATTGTAAAAATAGGTAAAAATATAAGGGATGCTACTCCAAAATAAGGATCCTGATAAATTACCACAAATGCAAGCCCTATTATGGCAAAAGCTTCTCTAATGATTGCTATAAAAGCTGGGACTGATGATTGTAATAATCCTACATCGTAGGTTACACGTGACATAAGCATTCCTGTTGAGCTGTCATTAAAAAAATGCATCGGAAGATTTATAATCTTTTCATAAAGGTCATCTCGAATCTTTTTTATCGCTTTTTGTGAAGAACTCCTCATCAAGTAGTTGCTAAAAAATCTTGCAATACCTTTTAATGTATAGATTAATATTACGATAACAACGACATATGCTAATTTACTACCATCTTTATTTATAAAAACATGGTCAATTACAGGCTTTATATAGTATGCAGTTGCTCCGCTTGTTGCGGCTACAATTAAAGAGAATATTACTGCAAGAAATATTTTGAATCTGTATTCTTTATAATAACTCCAAACCCTTTTTAATAGTCCCAAGTATATCTCCTAACTTTTTATAACATATTAAATCTATTTTCATATTTGTCAAACAATTTTTATTTACAAAAGGGGTAATTTTAACTATAATTCAATAATGACTTTTATGGGAGCTTATTATGAGGATACTGGTAACGGGTGGAGCTGGCTATATTGGAAGCCATGCGGTAAAAAACCTTACAGAAACCACTGATAATGAGATCAATATAATCGATAATCTATCTACAGGATTAAAAAGAACAGTTGATACCCTTTTGGGGATTACTCATGAGCATTCAAAATCGGTGGATTTTCTTAAATTGGGTCTTAAGGATTTTGCATTAATTGAAAAGGTTATGGAAAAGAAAAGATTTGATGCAGTTAGGCATTTTGCTGCAAGTATAGTGGTGCCTGAAAGTGTAGAGAACCTTTATGCAGAACAGCATTAAATTGAAAGAAGTCTTTGATAAGTAAATAGAGGAGTTAGGTATGAAGAAAATTTCCATTATATTACTTACACTTATATTTTTAAATTCTTCTGTTTATCCCTTAACTGATGAGGAAAGGATAAAGATTCTAAATAGGGAAAAAGAATTGTTGGAAATGGAAAAGAATATGTATATTGAGTTTAATGAGAGAAAAAATACCATTTTGAGCAATACAAATGAATGTTTGCAGAGAGCCAAGACTAAAAAAGAGATTAGAGATTGTAATAAATATAAAAAAGATGAGATGGAATTTTTGAATAAAGAGATGAAATATAGAAGAGAACAGTTGGCAAATGATAAAAAACAGCTTGCTGAGGATAAGAAGAAACTTCGTAGTAAAAGAAGGAAAAAGTAGATTAAAAATTGATATCTAAGTTTATCTGAAGATATGAAATGTAATATGTTAGTAAACGAGGTTGAAAAGTCTTTTTCAATGTTAAATGGGTAGGTGAGAGGTTTTCTTTTATAAAAAAAGCGGAGGTTTAACCTCCGCTTTTAAATTACATTGCATCTATAATGCTATTCAATGTTTGGCTTGGTCGCATAGCCTTGGAAGTTTTTTCAAAATTTGGATAATAATAACCACCTATATCCTGTGGCTTACCCTGAGCTCCAATAAGCTCTGAGTTTATTTTGGCTTCATTCTCACTTAATTGTTTATAAACTTTTTCAAATTTTGCTTTTAACTCTTTATCATCATTTTGATTAGCAAGAGCTTCGGCCCAATAGAGAGCAAGATAGAAATGGCTTCCTCTGTTGTCTATTTCACCAACTTTTCTTGCAGGTGACTTGTTGTTATCAAGGAATTTTTCAATTGCTTTATCAAGTGTTGCAGCTAATACCTTTGCTTTATCATGTTTGTAGCTTTGAGCTATATGTTCTAAGGATGCCTGTAAAGCGCAGAATTCACCGAGAGAATCCCATCTAAGGTAACCCTCTTTTACAAATTGCTGAACATGTTTAGGTGCGGAACCACCTGCTCCTGTTTCAAATAAACCACCACCTGCAAGTAGTGGAACGATGGAAAGCATCTTTGCACTTGTACCGAGCTCGATGATTGGGAAAAGGTCTGTTAGATAATCTCTTAAAACGTTACCTGTTACAGAAATGGTATCTTTGCCAGCTCTAAATCTTTCAAGAGTATATCTCATAGCTTCTTGTGGTGCCATGATTTTTATTTCAAGACCATTGGTATCATGATCTTTGAGATATTTGTTAACTTTTTCTATAAGTTGAGCATCATGGGCTCTATTTTTGTCAAGCCAGAATACAGCTGGAGCACCAGTTACCTTTGCCCTTGTAACTGCCAATTTTACCCAGTCTTTAATTGCTATATCTTTGGTCTGACAAGATCTAAACACATCACCCTTTTCAACTTCCTGCTCCATTACAACCTGACCAGTGTTTTTATCAACTATTCTAATTATACCATCACCTTCTGCAATGAATGTTTTATCATGGGAACCGTACTCTTCAGCTTTCTGTGCCATAAGTCCTACGTTTGGTACACTTCCCACTGTAGCTGGATCGAAGGCACCATATTGTTTACAGTTTTCCACTATCTCTTTATACATTGTTGCATAGCATCTGTCAGGGATCATCGCTTTTGTTTCTTGAAGTTTCCCATCTTTGTTCCACATCTTACCGCCATCACGAATAACTACAGGCATAGATGCGTCAACAATGATATCATTTGGGAAATGAAGATTTGTAATCCCTTTATCTGAATCCACCATAGCTATGTTTGGACGTTTACTATAAATTGACTGAATTGCATCTTCAATCTCTTTTCTCTCAGCCTCAGGAAGTGCTTGAATCTTGTTATAAAGATCGCCAAGACCATTGTTTGGATTTACATTTAATTTTTTGAATGTATCTGCATATTTTTCAAAAACATCGCTGTAGAAGATTTCAACAGCGTGACCAAACATAACAGGGTCTGATACCTTCATCATTGTACATTTTAAATGAAGGGATAGAAGTAAATCATTCTTTTTTGCGTCTTCAATCTGTTCTGCATAAAACTTTCTTAATTCTTTAACACTGATATGTGTGGAATCTAAAACTTCGCCATCAACAATTTTAAGATCCTCTTTTAGAACCTTTACATTACCATTTTTATCTACAAATTCAAATCTAACGGAAGTTGCTTTATCAAATGTTACAGACTTTTCGTTTTCATAAAAATCCCCTTTATTCATATGAGCTACATGAGCTTTAGAATTTTTATCCCATGGTGACATTTTATGAGGATTCTTTTTGGCATAATTTTTAACAGATAATGGGGCTCTTCTATCGGAATTCCCTTCCCTTAAAACTGGGTTAACAGCACTACCCAATATCTTTGAATATCTTTCTTGAATCTTCTTCTCTTCATCCGTTTTAGGATCCTCTGGATAATCGGGTAGATTATACCCTTTCTCCTGAAGCTCTTTTATGGCAGCTTTAAGCTGTGGGATTGAAGCACTTATGTTTGGAAGTTTTATTATATTGGCTTCAGGTTTTAATGTTAATTCACCTAATTCTGCAAGTTGATCAGGAACTCTTTGTTCAGGTTTTAGATAATCAGGGAAATTGGCTAAGATTCTGCCTGCTACTGAGATGTCTTTCATCTCTATAGAAATCCCTGTGTCTTTAAGAAATCCCTTGATGATTGGAAATAAGGAATAGGTGGCCAATGCTGGGGCTTCGTCTGTCATAGTCCACATAATGGTTGGTTTTGTTGACATATTGTTCTCCTTTAAATTTATTTTTAATGTAATGTTTGTATACTGTATACAAAGTAAATAATATATTTGTTAAATTTTGTCAAGAAATAATGTTGTGCTCTCTTCTTAAATACAAACAGTGTTTTTATTGGAAAATATTATTTTTGATGGTATTAAATTGATCGAGTTTGATCATGTTAGTCATAAACATAGATTAAGCAGTATTATCAAGTAGTATATGGGCTATAGAGATAATCTATAAATTCGTATTATAAATAATATTGTTAGGATATATCTTGTAGATATTTTTATTCAATTAAGATTCATTAGTAGATGATTGAGTAATGGCGTTAATCTGTTCTATTTTTATCTCAAAGTAAATGTTTAGTTTTAATTATTGAATTATTATTATTTTACAATCAATTGCATGAATTATTTATGTTTGACTTTTGTTTTGTTTTGTTAGGTGATAATTGTTTGGTACTGATTGGGTATATAAATATAAAAAAACTTTTTATAATTTAGATGCTAATAATTCTTGACAATTACACATTAGTTATGTTATTGTATACAGTATACAGAGGTGTATTATAATATAAAAATAAAATTAGGGAGGCTTTTATGGCTTTTAAAAGAACAAAGATAGCATTAATAGGTGGCGGACAGATCGGTGGAGTGCTTGCGCAGCTTTCTGCTCTAAGAGAACTTGGTGATGTTGTAATGTATGACATAGTTCAGGATTTGCCACAGGGTAAAACTCTTGATATAGCTGAAGCTTCAAGAATTGATGGTTTTGATGTTAAAGTTCAAGGTACTAACAGTTATGAAGATATAGCTGGAGCTGATATCTGTATTGTAACTGCTGGACTTCCAAGAAAACCTGGAATGAGTAGAGATGACCTTCTTACAACAAATGCAAATATTATAAAGACAGTTGCTGAAAATATCAAAAAGTATGCTCCAAATTCTTATGTAATAGTTATTTCTAATCCACTTGATGCTATGGTTACATTGATGAAAGAGGTTACTGGATTTCCAGCAAATAGAGTTTTTGGACAGGCTGGTGTCCTTGACTCATCAAGATTTGCTACATTTATAGCTTGGGAACTTGGTGTTTCTGTAAAAGATGTTAATGCTCTTGTATTGGGTGGTCATGGTGATACCATGGTACCTCTTGTAAGATATGCTAATGTTAATGGTTGCCCAGTTATGGAGCTTCTTGAGCAGAAATATGGTGCAGAGAAGGCAAAAGAGGTTATGGAAGCTATGGTTCAGAGAACCAGAAATGCTGGTGGAGAGGTGGTTGCTCTTCTTAAAACAGGTTCAGCATTCTATTCTCCTGCTTCTGCTGCTATTCAGATGGCTGAAGCGGTATTGAGAGACCAGAAAAGAGTACTTCCTGTGTGTGCTTATCTTGATGGGGAGTATGGTGTTAAAGGATTATATGTTGGTGTTCCAGTTGTGTTGGGTGCTAATGGTGTTGAAAAGATTATAGAACTTAAACTTAATGAAGAAGAAAAGA
>JAINCL010000365.1:0-4265 GCA_036574145.1 Deferribacterales bacterium
AAGGGCTTGCATACCACCCATTGATCCACCAGCAACAGATAAAAGTTTGGGAATTCCTAAATGATCTATAAGTCTTTTCTGGAGTTTTACCATATCTTTTACTGTGAATACAGGGAATTTCAAACCGTAAGGTTTTCCTGTAGATGGGTCTATGGATGATGGACCTGTAGTACCGTAGCATGAACCTAAAAAATTTGAACAGATTATAAAATATTTATCTGTATCAAAAGGTTTTCCTGGTCCTATCATATCTTCCCACCATCCAGGCTTTTGATCATCTGGGGAATAGTATCCAGCAGCATGGTGGCTACCTGTTAAGGCATGACAGATCAATATTGCATTATCTTTTTTATCATTTAATGTTCCATATGTTTCATAGGCAACGGTTAGTTTTGATAATATCCTTCCGCTTTCAAGGTAGAAATCGTCTTTAAAGCTTACCTGTTTCTGTTTTACTATTCCAACGGAGTTGCTTTCCATTATACATCCTCCATAAAAAAAAGCCTCTTCTCTGATTAACAGAAGAGGCTGTGATTTTCATCATAGCCTTATCTGTCCCCAACTAAAGGGCGGGATTTAGCACCTGTCGCAAAATAGCCGGTTGCTGTGGCTTCCCAGGGCCCGTTCCCTCTGCCACTCTCGATAAGGGTTATTAGATAATATCAGTATTTTGTTAAATGTCAATATGAAGTTGATAATTAGACCTCAACAGCTTTTTTAAAAAGGTCCCCCAGAGCTTTTTTAAGGGGGTTTTGGTAAGATGCTCGAGCAATTAAAGCAATCTCATTGAATATTATAATCTTTCTTTTCTCTTAACTACTTAACCAGTTAACCACTAACCTACTTCTAATCTATTGTTGGAATTTGTTAGTTTTTTTCTATCATTTAAAAATATGAGTATTAAAAAAGAAAGTCCAAGGATACCATAGTAACCTGCATGTCTAAATGTATCCTGGAAGGCGTGGCTTAAAGCCATTTTAGATTGAGCAAGTGCCAATAAAGCTCCCGATTTTAGTTCGGCTACAGATTGGGGAAACATATTTAGTAAATAATCTTTAGTTTGTTTTAGATAGTTGTAGATATACTGATTATTCTGCATGATGGATATCTCATCATAGTGGTATTTAAATCTTGATTGTAATGTGTTTGTGGCTATGGCTGTTCCGAATGAACCACCCATAAATCTTATGTAATGCATCAACCCAACCCCTAGACTTGTCTTTGGTCCCAGCTCTTTCATGGCAAGTGTCGTAATGGGTGCAAAGAATGATCCAAGTGCAAATCCAAGAGGTACCGTAAGTATTATCGTTTGAACAGATGGGGTATAATAGTTGAGTTTTGGGATCAAAAATAGTGAAGTAGGAATATATATAAAGGCATTGATGAGAAGGACATATTTTTCCCCTATCTTGTCCGATAATATCCCTGCTATAGGTGTAGTAAATCCTATGAATATTGCGAAACCCAGCATATGTAAACCGGTTTGGAAAGTGGTAAAATGACGTAGATTATCGTAGTAGAGTGGGATAAGGTAAAATATTTGATATATCGAAAAACCCAATGTGAAAAAATAGATAACCATAGCATAGCTATAGTTCTTGATTCTAAATATTGAAAAATCGATAAGTGGATTTTTTGAGGATAGTTCAGAAATGAGATATAGAATGAAAACAGCTATGGAAATAAGTAATAAGATAGCAATGTAGTCGGATTGAAGCCAACCTTTCTGTTGCCCCTTTGAGAGCATTATTAGTAGGGATATTGTAAAAGTTGCCAAAAGGGTGTAGCTTATATAATTAAATTTAAATTTTATATTTTCTGTTTTGAATTTAGGCAATAATAGTAAGCCTAAAATTATAACCAAAGCTCCCACTGGTAAATTAACAAAAAATACTGCTCTCCAATTGAGATGTTCGGTGAGCCATCCACCTATTGTAGGACCGAGAGCAGGAGCGAAACTCACTCCCATCCCATATATACCCATAGCTACTCCTCTTTTTTCGGGAGGGAAGATGGAAAATAGTATGGTTTGGGCAGATGCCATTATAAAAGCTTCACCTGTACCTTGTAAAATTCTTGATGCAATCATCTGAGTGAGATTTTCAGATATTCCACATAATATGCTTGCAATTGTGAATAATATAATACCTATAATAAAAAGTTTCTTAAGCCCAAGGATCCTATCGAGAGATTCCACAAGCAGTAATGATGTGGCAGCTGCTATCATATAAGAGGTTATCACCCATTGAACACCATATAGATCCGTTTTTAATGGTGCTATCATCTTGGGTACTACGACATCCACAATAGTGGTGTCAAGCACCGCCATAAATGTGCCTGTCATGACAACAAAAGTTATCAGTAGTCTACCCACAAGAGGGATCTGTTTGTATAACGGGATCTCCTGTTCAGTATTTATCTTATCCATAGTTATCTCTTAATTTTTATTTCTCCACCCATACCTACTTTTAAAATATCTTTATTTCCGGAGGTAATTTTGACCCTTATCGGTATTCTTTGGGCTACTTTTGTAAATTCTCCCGCAGAGATATCTCTTGGTACAAGAGCATATGTCGCAGCAGAAGCCGGGTATATCGCTTCAACTTCCCCTTCAAACTGTTCCTTTGGGAAAGCATCAACTTTCAAAAATGCTTTATCACCTACATCTACTCCAGCCATTTTGTTCTCCTCCATTAAAACATAGGCATAGATATTTTTGTCATCCACGATGGAATATATATAGTTCCCTGTTGAAACAACGGATCCAATATCTACAAACTTCATACCTATGGTTCCATCCTGTGGAGCAATTAACTTGCAATCATCTATCAGATTTAATAAATCTTCATACTGTTTATTTAGAGAATTAAGCTTTTCGGTTAAAGATTGTTTATTTTTCTCTATTTCAGCAACCGATAGATTATTGTTTTCGATCATACCGATTTCGGTTTTGAGTATATCTCTATTCTTCATTAAACCTTTTAACTTTTCATTGTAGCTATCTTTTTTCAATTTTAAAGTATCCAGATGATTTTTAACATCTTCGAGATTTTTCTTGGGGATAGCATTTTTTTCGTATAGATTTTTAAATCTTTCGTAATCTCTATTTGCTTGCTCCATTAATATATCGATCTCTCCTATATTTTTCTCCAATGCTTTAATCTCGTGATCGATTGCAGCTATTCTATCGTTTTGCATCTTTGTAGATATATTTATATCCTTTGAACTTTTTTTCGATTTCAAACTAAGGGAGTCTATCTGTTTTTCAAGGGAATCTATCTCAAATTTTAATTGATCTGCCTTTATTCTATAGTCTCTATCATCGATTATTGCGAGTATATCACCTTTTTTTACTCTATCGCCTTCTTTAAAATTTATCTTTATAATTCTACCCGAAATCCTTTTAAACCCAACATTTGTGATTGAGTCAGACTTTATAAAAACGGCGTCTGTTGAAGCATACATCATTCTATTTTTTATCCATAGAAAAGATATTATGGAAAATATTATAAATCCAATAATAAGAAGAAAAATGGCTATTTTTATTTTTTTACCCATGATTACATAACCTCCTGAGCGATTTCGTATTCTAATTTGTATAATTTTCTTAATATATCATAGAAACTTTTTTTAAGCTGCATGTTGCTATTGGTCATTGTTAATTCTGAACTTAATAGGTCTGTATTAGATATCAAACCGTTTTGATATTTTAATTTCATAACTCTATAAAACTCTTCAGATTCCTCCACTTGACTTAAAGATACTTTGTATTGTTGCATGGCAATCTGATAATCTGAAAATGCCTTTAAAGCAGATAATTTTACTTCTAATTTTTTTTCTCTTATAAGATTTTCATAGGAGTATATCTCCTCTTTCTTACTTTTTATATTAGAAAAAGGTTTCCCCCAATCAAGTTTAAAGCTAACACCTGCTTGAAGTAGAAAACCATCTTTCGGATGGATTGCATCATTTGAGTCGTTATAGTTATACCCACCGTAGAGTGATACTATAGGTTTATATGAGCTTTTCTCAATTTCGAGAGTGTTTTTGATCGTATTGAGGTCCTTTTCCATCTTTTTAATAATCGATCTATTTTCTATTGCTAAATTTGCCAACTCTTTTTCATTGAGGTTAATATCATTATTTTTTTTCGGTTCAGAGACGTCGAAGTTGTCATCAGGTTCTTCGCCAAGTGTTACCATTAAATTATACTTAGCAATCTTAATATTTTGATCTATTTCAGCAAGCTTTTTTTCTGCATCTTT
>JAINCL010000366.1:0-1015 GCA_036574145.1 Deferribacterales bacterium
GGGGCTGGCGTTTGTAGTATTATGCGTTGTAAATCTAATGTTTTTAGCTCACCTATAAGGGATTGAAACATATATTTCATTGCTCTGTTATATTTATCCCACTCGTTTTTAGCTCACCTATAAGGGATTGAAACATCTGTTGGATTGAATTGTAAGAGTAGTGTTGGAATGTTTTTAGCTCACCTATAAGGGATTGAAACGAAACCGCAATGCAAGGAAAGATTGTAGATTGAGGTGGTTTTTAGCTCACCTATAAGGGATTGAAACACAAGTTCAATGTCTTCTTTTAGTTTAGCATAATTCACATGTTTTTAGCTCACCTATAAGGGATTGAAACAACGACCCAGAAACAGGACTCGGAATAAGAGTAGTCTACGGTTTTTAGCTCACCTATAAGGGATTGAAACAAAATAAATGGTTTAAGGAGTATGAAGATGACGTTAGGTTTTTAGCTCACCTATAAGGGATTGAAACTACTTTCCATAAAAGAATGAGTAATAAAATTTATTACTGTTTTTAGCTCACCTATAAGGGATTGAAACAAGCGTTTTTCCAAGTGATGAAATCAGTCAGTAAACCGGTTTTTAGCTCACCTATAAGGGATTGAAACAACCTGAGCGAGAATATAAAGGAAGAGATGAAGAAGGCAAGTTTTTAGCTCACCTATAAGGGATTGAAACACTATGTAGGCTGTTCTACAAAGTATTGGTATGGGAGATGGTTTTTAGCTCACCTATAAGGGATTGAAACGAAGATGAAGCAAAAGCAAAAGCTTTTTTTGAAGCGTTGTTTTTAGCTCACCTATAAGGGATTGAAACAATTCTAACAATGAAAATGTAAGGGTGAAGAGTGCTTTTGTTTTTAGCTCACCTATAAGGGATTGAAACTGGGGCTGGCGTTTGTAGTATTATGCGTTGTAAATCTAATGTTTTTAGCTCACCTATAAGGGATTGAAACATATATTTCATTGCTCTGTTATATTTATCCCACTCGTTTTTAGCTCACCTATAAGGGA
>JAINCL010000367.1:0-4187 GCA_036574145.1 Deferribacterales bacterium
TATAGTCCTACCAGATGAAAAAAATCTTTTCCCTCTACTTACACAGTTTAAAAAAGATGATGGGATAAATGTAACAATGGGGTACTCTCTTACAAATACAGAATTCGGAATCTTTGTAAACTCATTATTTGAAGTTCTTACCACTATTTATCAGAGATATATCAAAGGTGGTCAGATATTTGTCCCTACAATACCGTTATTGAAACTTCTCGATTCAGGGATTATAAGGAGGTTGCCAGCCTCATTTTTCGATTATCAGTCATTAAATCGTGAGATTTTTGATCGGAAACTTAGTATTTTCGAATTAAAAGATGATTATCTAAAATTTTTTGAAAGATTCATTAAAGTGAAAAGTTTTGAAGATTTTTATCAGATAATGTATGAAGTAGTAAATAGTATAGAGTTAAAAGAAAATGATGAAATACTGCTTGAATCGATAAAGGTTTTCACAAAGGATATTCTTATACCCCTTAAAAATATAAATATAGATAATATTTCCATGAATATTGCACTTATTGCAAACATAGTTACCAACCTTATGGATGATGCTGCACTATTGTTTGAAGGTAATCCTATCAAAGGGGTACAGATTATGGGTGCCCTTGAAAGTAGGTATTTACCATTAAATACTGTGGTTTATATCGATTTAAATGAAGGTGTAATCCCATCCGTTAACCCGATAGATCCTCTAATACCTGAAGAGATTAAAAGAGAGCTTGGGTTATCATCCTACAGTGATAGGGAGAAGTTACAAAGGTACAATTTTTTTAGAACCATATTTTCTTGCAAAAAGAGTGTATTAATCTATAAAGCAGGCGGGAATAGCAATGATAAATATTTAAGAAGTAGATTTATTGATCAACTTATACTGCTCAGGGAAGTAGATAGCAATAAAAGGTATAATGTTAAAAAGAGCACTGTAAATATTATCCCATCTATAGTTTCTGAAGATGGGGTAAAAAAAGATGATGATACTTATGGAATTATTATAGAGCAGATGAAGAATAAAGGTTTTACCCCTACAATACTCGATGAGTATATAACATGCCCGTATATGTTTTACTTTAAAAGGATAAAAGGGATACCGGCAAAGGTGAATTTCTATAACAATTTCGAAGCGGATAAGGCTGGTAGTTTGATGCATCTTATTTTACAAAAGTCTTTTGAAGATAAATTGGGAAAGAAATTAGATAATAATTTGTTGGAAGATGCATTATCAAAAGGTAAAGGTTTAATAGATGGACTTCCTAAAAGTATAGAAAAATTCAGCAATTATTTTACGACATTTTTTGAGAAGATGGATGATCTCAGGTTTGATATGTTAAAAATCGTTCTTAATAAAAGGTTTGAACAGTATATTAATTTTCAGAAAGGTAATTTAGTTAATGAGGAGATTGAGATTAAAGGGTTGGAAATCGAACTTTATGATAAAGAGTTAGCAGTCCGTGGTATAGCTGATAGGATAGAAGAGGTTAAATTTAAAGATGATTCTGTATCATTAAGGGTGATAGATTATAAAACAGGAAGGGTTATTAAAACATTTTCCAATGGAAGATTGAACAAAATTGATATGAATAATTTAGATATTAAATATTGTAGAGATGGGATCAAATATATTAAAGAGAAGATCCCATCGGTGCAGCTTCCTGTTTATATTCTGATGGCAAGTAGATGTTATGATAACTATGGGAGTTATGAATCTGTAATTTATAAATTAGGCAATTCACAAAATATTAAGGGTAGTAGTTTTAAAGTTAATATAGATAATGAAGATTTTGATAAACTGAAAAAGTTGGTTAGCTATATAATAAATCATATAGTTCAAAGCTGCTATTTTTATGCATTACCCGGTGATAATTGCCAGTACTGTGAATACTCCTATTGCTGTAAGTTCGAAAGATAGCTATGACCTAAAAAAGGTCATCTGAATCATCGAAATTCTGGTCTATAGGTGGTGATTTCGTCTTGTATGAGACTATTTCTATATATTTATCGATTTCAGTCTTTCTAATACTGTTTTTTTCTGGAACTTGAATTACTTTAACCACCTTTTCATAATTCCATAAATCTATGGTTATAATATCGCCGTTCTTAACGGTATATGATGGTTTTGCAACTTTACCGTTAACTTTTATTGCACCTTCATCTGCAACTTCATTGGCAACAGTTCTTCTTTTTAGAAGATTGGTTACTTTTAAAAATTTATCAAGCCTCATTAATATGCTAAGTATCTGATAAATATATCTGCTTTATTTTTCTCTAACCAACTTTTATATACATCCTGAAATCGTGTGTCCATTAAAGCAGCTATAACCTTTTCTCTTTGATCTTTTGTTAACTTGTATCTACTCTTAAAAGACTCTATGTAAAATATTTTAATAATATTGCCATCTTCAATTTCCACAATATCTTTCTCTTTTGCATCTTTAAACTTGCTTCTTATCTTTTCTGCAAGATGTTTGATACTGACAAAACCGAGATAGCCGCCAGATTTGGCTGTTTTATCTTCTGAGAAGTCGATGGCAGCAGCTACGAACCCTTTTTCTTTAATAGCCTTTCTGACATCAGAAAGCTTACTTTTATCGTTTAATAAGATATATCTAAGTTCATATTCATCCTGTAAGCCAAGGGTTTTAGCGTTTTCATCAACATATCTTTTAATATCCTCTTCAGTGATAACCACAAGCTGATTTATAATTCTACTCTTCAAACGAGTGGCTAAAATATCCATTTTTATCTGCCATCTGTACTGTGCAAAAGTAATACCTTCCTCTTCAAGGGCTTTTTTAAGCTGTTCTTCGGTGATGTTATTTCTTTTTAGAATTTCTAATATCGCATCCTCTGTTTCTTTATCAGAAACAATCACACCATATTTTTTACCGATCTCTTCAATGGTGTATTGTTCGACGAGGAAATCGAGGACATTTTTATAATATTTCTTTATCTGTGATGATCTCTCTTCTTCGTTTTGTATAGAATATATCTCTTTAATCAATTTAGGATTAAAAGATTCAACTTCATATTGGGTGATAACATTATTACCCACAATAGCAAATATACGATTTATCAACTCAGTTCTTGCTACTTGTGCTATTGTCAATAATAAAATTAAAGTCAGGATTAATCTCAATTTTAACATTCTTCATAATCTCCTTTAAAAATTCTTCTAAGAATTGATCTTTTTTGGCTTCTATTAGTTCATTATATAATATATCCTTAACCTCTTCAAAAGGTGGATTTTCTGAAGCTACAATATCTTTTAAGAAAAATATATGATAGCCATATTCAGAAGGTATAATTTTGCTAATTTCCCCTTTTTTCATCTTTTTAATATTATCAAATACTGGGGGGAAGTTTTCTAAATCTATTATCCCCATATTACCACCATTTTCTGCTTCTGGTCCAGATGAGAGCAATTTTGCCACATCTTCAAATTCTTCACCACTTTTAAGCTTTTTATAAGCTTCTTCAACCTTACTTTTGTCTTCATTTACTATTTGGTAAAGGTGGTAATATGTTTTCCCTTCTCTATTTTTAATAAACTCTTGATAGTAGAGTTTTAGTTCTTCATCGGTTATTTTTAAATATTCTCTCAGTTTATCATTGAGATATTTTTGTGCCAATAATCTTTCTTCAATCATTTTTTCTGAGTCAGCATTTAGCTCTTCAGATTTGTCTGAGTTATTCAGTTTTTTGTAAAGGTTTTTTACCAATTTTTTGTCTATATTTATCTTTGCTTTTTTAGCTTCCATTACAAGTAACTTATGCTTTATAAAATTATTTAGAATCTCTTTTTTAAAGTCTTTGTCTTTCATTGTATTGGGATCGATATCAGGTATTTCAAAATATATAAATTCTACAATATCTTTTTTATAAAATTTTTCATCTCCAATAACTACAACAGGTTTCTCTTTATTGAAGAATTGGATATTATTGTTTTCACAACCAAAAAATGATATTAATATTAATATAACCAACAGTTTTTTTATCATAATTTACTATACTATAAATAAAAAATTTATTCAAGTGGGGAGATTAATGATTTTTTAGTTTGTGAGAAAGTTATTTTTATATCTGTTCTATTTATTTGAAGAAAAGTAAATATTGTAAATTTATTTAAACCAATTACATTTACAGGTTAAATATAATTTGACTTTAGTTTAAAAATATTGTAAATAAATTAAAAA
>JAINCL010000368.1:0-5306 GCA_036574145.1 Deferribacterales bacterium
ACATCTAATAATAATATCCACAGCCTTTTCAATATTTTCTCCGATTCTATCAGCAGCCCTAAGGACTGCTTCAGCCTCTATACGCATCGTATCCTTTGCCAATTCAATAAGGTTCATAATACTTCCCTGATTTTCATAATCGAATCTAATATATCTTCAAACATCCTAAAATCCACCATATTCGGACCATCACATAACGCTTTATCAGGATCCGGGTGCACTTCAAAGAAGAAACCATCAACACCACATGCTGCCGCTGCCCTTGCAAGATAAGGGATAAAACCCCTTTGACCATCAGAACTTTTACCTTTTCCACCCGGCAATTGAAGAGAATGTGTAGCATCAAACATCACTTCCACACCCATACTCCTCATGATCGGAAATGATCTAAAATCAACAACAAGATTATTATAACCGAAAGATGCTCCCCTTTCAGTGAATATGATCCTCTTAGCACCTGACCTAACAAGCTTTTCTTTAACATTCCCCATATCCCATGGAGCTAAAAATTGCCCTTTTTTTACATTTACAACCTTACCACTTTTTGCCACAGCTTCCAGAAGATCTGTTTGCCTTGACAAGAACGCCGGAACCTGTATTACATCAGCTACATTTTTAACAACATCAACCTCACTAACCTGATGCACATCGGTAATTATTCCAACACCAAACTGATCCTTTACCTTTCTTAGCAGATCTATTCCATCCATTAAGCCAGGCCCCCTAAAACCATCTATAGATGATCTATTAGCCTTGTCATAGGATGATTTAAAGTAAAACTCAATATCTGAGTACTTAGAAACCACATTTTTAAGGAATGTTACCGTCTCTTTCAAAACATCATAACTCTCAATTACACAAGGTCCAGCAAAGAGTAACATTTAATCACCTTTATCAACCGTTTTTTTATACTGAAAAGCTGCATTAACAAAAGAACTAAAAAGTGGGTGTGGAACGGTAGGTTTCGATTTGAATTCTGGATGGAACTGACAGCCTAAAAACCACCTATTGGACTTAAGTTCTATAATCTCCACCAAACCTCTTTCATTATTAAAACCAGAAATCGTCATCCCAGCTTTCACAAAATTATCTATATATTTATTATTAAATTCTAACCTATGACGATGCCTTTCCATGATTTCAGTTACTCCATAACTCTTATATGCCAGAGTATCCTCTTTTATATTACATTTATAAGCACCAAGCCTCATCGTACCACCCAATTTTTTTATATTCTTCTGCTCATTCATATAGTCTATAACTGGATATGGCGTTTTAGGATTGAATTCAACACTATTAGCACCCTCAAATTTCAACACATTTCTTGCGAACTCAATAACAGCACATTGCATACCAAGACATATACCAAAAAATGGTATATCTTTCACCCTTGCATAATTTACAGCATTAATCTTCCCTTCTATACCTCTATCTCCAAATCCACCCGGAACGAGTATACCATGCACATCTTCTAAAAATTTATCAGGTGGCATCTTTTCAAGATCTTCAGCATCGGTCCACTTAATATTTACCTTTAATTTATTCTTTATACCACCATGGATCAATGCTTCGTTCAGACTTATATATGCATCTTTAAGATCAACATATTTACCCACAACACCTATAGTAACAGTATCTTCAGGATTATTTAACCTAAATATAATATCTTCCCATTTACTAAGATCGCATTCCCTTTCCTCTAATTTTAATTTATTTAACACAATCCTATCAATACCCTCCTTGTGCAACAGAAGAGGAACTTGATAGATAGATGATGCATCTATGGCATTAATTACACCCTCTTTGGAAATGTTACAGAATAATGCTATCTTTTTCCTTATGCTGTCATTTAGTGGATATTCTGATCTACAAACAAGTATATCGGGCTGAATACCTATCTCCCTTAGCTCCTTAACTGAGTGTTGTGTCGGCTTTGTTTTTAGTTCACCAGCACTTTTAATATAAGGTACAAGTGTCACATGTATATATACAACATCATTTTCGCTCAAATCGAATTTTATCTGCCTTATCGATTCAAGAAAAGGTAAACTTTCAATATCACCAACAGTCCCCCCAATTTCAACAATGACAATATCGTACTGGTCTGATAACTTTCTTATATTATTTTTTATCTCATCTGTAATATGGGGTATGACCTGCACGGTCGCACCAAGGTAATCACCTTTACGCTCTTTTTCAATAACATGATTATATATTTTACCAGTAGTAATGTTACAATCTCTATTGGTATATGAATTTAAAAATCTTTCATAATGACCCAAATCAAGATCTGTTTCTGCTCCATCTTCTGTAACATATACCTCACCATGCTGAAATGGACTCATGGTTCCCGGATCGACATTTAGATAAGGATCAAACTTTTTTATAATTACCTTATAGCCTCTGAGCTCCAGCAATGTCCCTAAGGATGCTGCAGTAATCCCTTTACCTAACGATGATAATACACCGCCTGTCACAAAAATAAACTTAGCCATTTATCAACCTCTTTGCATAATTATTAGCCGCTATCAAATCCTCTTCGGTATCAACAGATATACCATTATAATCTGTTTCAATCACCTTTATTTTATAACCATTTTCAAGAACTCTTAACTGCTCCAATTTTTCTGATCTTTCTAAAACACTCGGTTCAAGGGATGTAAAAACCTTCAAAAAACTCCTTCTATATCCATAAATCCCTATATGTTTGTAATATCTTTTTTCTATATCTCCATCTCTATAAAATGGTATAGGATATCTGGAAAAATAAAGAGCATACCCATTCAAATCTTTTACAACCTTTACTACATTTGGATTTTGAGCCGTTTCCTCATCTATCCTTACAGATGCAGTGTTCATAACTGCGTCACTATCCTTGAAATCATCAATTAAACTGTTTATTAATTTAGGATCTATAAATGGCTCATCACCTTGAACATTTATAACAATATCCGTCTTTAAATATTGAGCCACCTTAGCAACCCTGTCTGTTCCCGATGGTAAATTAGGGTCACTCATCGTTACTTCAAGCCCTTCTATCTTTACACACTCATCAAATATCCTTTGGTCATCTGTAACCACAATTACTCTATCAGCTTTGCTCTTCATACAGTTCCTGGCCACCCATGATATCATAGGTACTCCTGCTATCTCCTTTAAAGGCTTACCCTCCAATCTTGATGAACCGTATCTTGCAGGTATTACTATAGCAGCTGTCATCTCTCACCTCTTATTATACTCACTGCAATGGAATAATCTCGCCCATGGGAAATTGATACCTCGACATCATCCCTTCTAACATTTTTAATATATACAATAGGTTCCCCTTTTTCACCATTTATTATAGAAATATCCTTAAAAGTCAACTCAGAAACTATACCTGTCTTAAAACTTTTTGAAATCGACTCCTTAGCAGCAAATCTTCCAGCGAAAAACGGGTAAGAATTACCCCTTTTTTTAAAAATCTCCTTCTCCTCTTCACTTAGAATTCTATTGATAAATCTATCACCATGCTTTTCAATCGCTTTTTTTATCCTATCGATCTCCACTATATCACAACCAAGCATCATCAGACCTCTAATTAGAAAATCTAATAAGAATCTCTTTCATCTCCCTAACAGCTTCCTTCATACCTACCAATACAGCGCGAGAGACTATAGAATGCCCGATATTGAACTCATGAAAATAAGGGAACTTAACAACTTCAACAACATTTTTATAGTTTAAACCATGTCCAGCATTCACAATGAACCCAATCTCCTTACCATGCTTTGCTGCAGTTTCAATCTTTTTTAATTCTATCAAAACATTTTCCTCACCCACGGCATCAGCATAACTTCCCGTATGTATCTCAATATACTCTGCACCTGTTTCATAACTTTTATCTATCTGTTTTAAATCTGGATCGATAAATAACGATACTGCTATGCCATGATCCATGAGTCTCGTAACCGTACGAGCAACAGTATCAAAATGTTCAATTACATTCAAACCACCTTCAGTTGTAAGCTCTTCACGCCTTTCTGGCACCAATGTACATGTATCAGGTTTCACCTTAATAGCTATATCCACAATCTCATCATTACATGCCATTTCCAGATTTAAAGGAACCTTTACAATCTCTTTTAAAAGAAAAAGATCCCTATCCTGAATATGTCTTCTATCCTCTCTTAAATGGATAGTTATCCCGTCTGCACCCCCTAACTCTGCTAAAACTGCAGCATGAACAGGGTCAGGTTCTTTTCCTCGCCTTGCCTGTCTAACAGTAGCTACATGATCTATATTTACCCCTAATTTAACCATTTTAAGCCTCTCCCATACTATTAATCTCTTTCACAGCAGTGGTTAATATTGTATTGGCAATTAATTCCACCTTGTCAAAATACATCCCTTCCACCATAACCCTTATCTTATTCTCTGTACCCGAGTACCTCACAAGGATCCTCCCTTCACTTCCCAGAGCTTCTTCGTAATCTCTTATCAATCTGGTTGTATTCTTCAATTCTGAAAGAGGAATTTTATTTTTTACTGCTGCATTTTTTAATACCTGAGGATAAATAGAGATGAATCTGTATAATTCACTAAGTTTTTTCCCGGTCATAACCATAACTTTTAAAAGCTGCAATGCCGTTATTAGTCCATCCCCAGTGGTATTATAATCACTGAATATTATATGTCCCGATTGCTCTCCACCTAAATTATAACCACCACTGCGCATCTTCTCTATAACATACCTATCTCCAACATCACAACGCTCAACAATTATACCTAATCTATTTAAAGACCTTTCAAAACCTAAATTACTCATTACAGTAGCCACAATGGTATCATTAATCAACATATTCTTCTCTTTCATGAACTTTGCACAGATCCCAAGGATAAAATCACCATCAACAATTGTTCCATGTTCATCTACAAAAATTGCCCTATCCCCATCACCATCAAAAGATATCCCCACATCTGCACCTGTTTCGATAACTTTTGTGGCAAGTGATTCAGGATGAACAGCACCACAATTATCATTTATATTATATCCATTAGGCTTATCATTTATCACCACCACATCAGCACCAAGTTCTGCAATAGCCATTGGAGCTACTTTATATGTAGCACCATTGGCACAGTCAAGCACTACCTTTAAGCCACTTAAATCATAACTTTTATCAAAGGTCCCTTTTGCAAATTCTACATATCTACCTATGGCAGTTTCAATCCTCGTAACCCTACCAATATTGATTTCATTGGTAAATGAATCGCTTTCTATTAAACTCTCCAATTTTAGTTCTATCTCATCAGGCAATTTATAA
>JAINCL010000369.1:0-1050 GCA_036574145.1 Deferribacterales bacterium
CAATGTTCTAATCCTTTATTATCTACATGTTTAAATGATTATAGTTTTTATATAGAATCTTACTACTACATAGATGATTTATCTTTATATGATAGAGGTTATTATAGTGGTTCAGCCCGTTGTGCAAGGGATACTTTTATTTGTCCTGGTGCGTCAGTAATTATTGGTGCTAATATCCCTGATAGCGCTTCTTATTATTGGTCTCCCCCTACTGCTCTTTCCTGCACCAACTGCCCTAATCCTGTGGCTACACCTACTACCACCACTACTTACTACCTCCAAAAACAATTGTGCTCTTTTACTACCTATGATGCTATTACCATCAATGTAGCGTCCTATCCATCTCCTGCTAATGCAGGCGAAGATAAAAAAATATGTCCGCAGGAAATTACTACTATTGGCATCTCAGATACTGCTGCTATCTTTACCACTTATGCGTGGAGTCCTACGGATTACTTGTCTTGTAGTTTCTGTCCGCAAACAGAAGTGAATATCAACACAAAAGATAGTGTATGGTATGTGCTCACCAAGACATTTTGCGATTCCATTTCCACAGATACTGTTTTAGTGATAAGCGAAAGTTGTCCTTCTTACACTATTCCTAATGTGTTTACTCCGAACGAAGATGGAGTAAATGATAATTTTAGTATTCAAATAGAAGCATATCAGTCCTTTTCTTATGCTATCTTTGACAGATGGGGATTATTGATGAAACAAGGGGATATAAAAATTAACCGAGATACAACAAAATATATTTTATGGGATGGAAAAGTCAATAACAAACCCGCCACCGATGGAGTATATTATTATGTGATAGAACTGATAAATTCAAAGAAAGAAATAGAAACAATAAAAGGACATATAGAATTGCTGAGGTGAAAATGATTAGATAAATAAAAAGGATGATAGATAAGGGAATAAAATATATTTGCTTCTGTTTTGCTTATATGTTGGGTGTGAAAACGAAGTATTATGTATTTGTTTTAGTTTGGGTGTGGGTAATTTTTTCCCCCGCCCAAACTAATTTGATTGTCAACCCGAGTTTTGAAG
>JAINCL010000370.1:0-5090 GCA_036574145.1 Deferribacterales bacterium
AACAGGATTCTCTCTCGTTATCATGAAGATTGAAGAGATTATAGCCAAAAATGCCAATATATAAAATCCAAGCTGCTCCATAGCTATTCTCCTTTATTATAATTTTTTACTAAATACCCCATGTTAACGGTGTATTTTTTCCTGTCTGACTCAACAGTATCATACCTTTTACCCATATGAATTGCATCTTTAGGGCATGCCTCTTCACAAAATCCACAGTATATACACCTTTCAAGGGAGATTTCAAACTTTCTTATCAATCTTTCTCCATTTGGTCCAGCATCTGTCTCTATATGGATACATTCAGAAGGGCATACCTTTTGACAGAGGTAGCAACCAACACATTTAGGGTTACCATTTTCATCTGTTTTAATATAATGTATACCTCTAAATCTGTCGTATATTATAGGTTTTTCAAATGGATATTTCAATGTAACAGGTTTTTTAAACATATGTTTAAGTGTTATTCCAAGCCCTTGTAATATTTCTGTAAAAAACAGCGTATCAATTATATTTTTCATTTTTCACCCCTAACTGATCGCATATAACACAATTGATGTAACAACTACATTCAAAAGTGCAATAGGAATTAATATTTTCCAGCCAAGTGTCATCAGCTGGTCAAAACGAAGTCTGGGGAGAGTAGCTCTCAACCATAAGTAGAAAAACATTAAGAGAAGTACCTTAATAATAAACCAGAAGAAGCTTGGTCCAAAAGGTCCATTCCATCCACCTAAAAATACAATTGTTGCAATAGAAGATACTACATACATGTTGGCATACTCAGCCAAAAAAAACATAGCAAACTTCATACTGGAGTATTCAACATGGAAACCAGCAACAAGTTCTGTTTCTGCTTCTGGTAGGTCAAATGGAGCTCTGTTTGTCTCTGCTATTGCAGATATAAGGTATACTACAAATGCAACAAATTGTGGGACGATAAACCATAGATTAGCCTGCGCTTCAGTTATACCTTTTAAACTTAATGTACCAGCTAACAAAATAGGTCCTATCAATGATAAGCCCATAGCTGTTTCATAGCTGATTACCTGTGCAGATGATCTTAAAGATCCAAGTAGAGCATATTTAGAATTTGATGCCCAACCTGACATGATAATACCATATGTACCCACAGATGATAAGGCTAAAATATAAAGTAGCCCGATATTAACATCTGTTATATACAATGGATACTCATTACCAAATAGTGTAATTGTTGCGTTGGTGAATGGTATCACCGCAAAGGCACCTAAAGCTGGTATTAAACTTAGTAGTGGCGCAACAATATAAACCGGTTTGTCAACCATTGTTGGGACAATGTCCTCTTTTGCCACCAGCTTTAATCCGTCTGCTATCGGCTGTAAAAGACCCTTCCAACCAACATGTGTTGGTCCAAGCCTTACTTGCATATGACCTATAACTTTTCTCTCAAGCCAGGTCATATAAGCTACACCCAAGAGCAGAACTGTGATTACGACTAAGATCTTGATAACCACAAAAATTAGTTCAACTAGCATAGCCAACCTCTTTTTTTATTTTTTTTATATCATTTAAAACTTCAATGATCTTATTAAATTCTAAACTTAAATTTTCATATCTACTAATTTCGTTGATAAAGGTTTCAATTTTATCCATCTGTTTTAATCTACAACAACCTTCAATTATTTTTATAAATGTATCAGTATTTTTATAACCTTTATCCAATCCCTTGATAGCAATTTCCATTGCGTTATCAATATCTTCAGCTTTAATTAAAAACTCTATCAGCTTAGTATATGCGTCAAAATAATTCTGATTTATCTCTATAATCTCTTCAAGAATCTGTATAGCCGACTTAACATCTCCGGTATAATAAAGAGAAAGAGCGTAATAATATCTTGCCGCAGTATGCTGTTTATTTTTATTGGTAATCTCTTTAAAATACAAAATCCCTTTTTCAAATTCACCTATTTCAAAATATATTGTACCAAGTATAAATTTCGCTCTGTTATTATTATTATTTAACTCGAGGGATTTTTTCAGAGCTTGGATAGCTTCCTCGTGTTGAAACATCCTTGCATAAGCGATACCTAACCTATAGTAATACTGAGCAAACAGTGGATTGATAGATATTGCTTCTTTAAAATTTGATATAGACTCTGCAAACTCACTGATATCATAGTAGGCAAGCCCTTTATAAAAATGGGCTTGCCCGTCTATATCTTTCGATTGTTCTAAATATCTATCCAAACACTCTATCGCCATCTCAGGTTCGCCTTTTAAATAGTATTGGATCCCTCTTCTTAATTCTTTATCAGGCATGCTTTACCAATTCTACCCTCTGATATCTTCCCTTAGCTAATAGCATTTCAGTACCTTTATAATTATTTGGTACTGCTACTACTCCTTTAGGTTGATATTTTTCAAATTCCACTAAAAATTTCACCAAAATATCACCAGACTTAACGGTTACCAAATCCCCTTCTTTAAGGTTTAATTCAGCTGCATCATCTGGGTTTATTTCAATAGTTGCGTCTTTATAAACCTTAGTTAAATCAGGTGACCACGTTGTAAAAGTACCTGAATGAAATCTCAGGCTACATGGATATAACTCATAATTGCCATCTCCAACAATTTCATAGCCAAAATCTTCACTCTTAATTGCATATGGATATTTAACTATACCACCATTGAAGTCAACATCACTATAATTTGCAACCTCTTTTCTTATCATCTCTTGAACTTCTTCAATTGAATTAGGAGCTTTACCACCAAGAGCATTTATTAAATTATTTATAATCTCAAAATCGGTGGTCAAACCTTTGTCTATAGCTTTATTGACAGATTGGACTCTTCCTTCGAAGTTAGTAAAAGTACCATTTTTCTCCACAAAAGTCCCAACAGGGATATAAAGTGTAGAATATTTAGCTGTTTCTGAGAAATATGGATCAGTTACCATTACAAATTCAAGCTTGGTTATTGAATTCATTATCCTGGTGTATTCTGGTTTAACAGCTATATTTTCACCAAGTAAAACAAGAGCTTTTATCTTATCTCTACTTATGAGATCTGATAAATCTGCACCAGTTGCACACCCCATATCCACAATACCCTGTGAATTGTTTTTAAGTCTTGCTGCAACTAACTTAATTTTTGGTACAGCCTTCTTAATCCTTCCTACTAAGGCTACGTCAGCTTTATTGTATGGATCATATACAAGTACTGGAGCATTAGCAGCAAGCACTTTTTGAGCAACCTCACTGCATCTATTACTTTTCCCTTCTAAAGCATCAGTAAAATCTTTCATCAATGTTACCAATTCAGAAGGTTTACCTGTATAAAATTCACTGGCAACCCTTTTAAGAGCAGTATATTTTGGGTAAAATACCCTTAAACCACCTTCATTCTTACGAGCAATCATCCTTATGAACAGTCCTAAAACAGGATTAGACTCTGTTATATCGATGTTTAAAACTGTAATATCGTCGGCATTCTCTATATCCTGATAAGTCCCTTCAGGATATATATTGTTAGGCTCAGTTGAGAATATATTAGTAGTACCAAGAATATCTTTTACAAGTTTATTTGCTAAAAACGCTTCTTCGTTAGTTAATCTGGATGATACTATAACTCCTATAGCTTCGTTACCATATTTACTTTTTATTTCGGATAATTTCTTAGCTGCAGTGTCTAAAGCTGAATCTAATGTTATATCTTTGAATTCATCACCATTTTTAATCTTAGCATTTTTTTCACGTTTTACGCTGTTTAAGATTTCATAGCCAAATCTACCTTTAACACATAACAGCCCTTTATTGATCCCTAAATCGTAATCTTCTTTTATTCTGAAGACCTCATTATCTTCACTATCAACGATTATAGAGCAGCCGCATGAACATAATCCACAAATCGTTTCAGTTTTCTCAAGGTTCCATGGTCTATTTTTAAATAGATAAACTCGATTGTTTAACGAACCAACTGGACAAACACTCATACAGTTACCACAGAATTCACAATTCCAAGGCTGGTTAAATGCAGTACCTATAATTGTATCTGTACCTCTGTTCTGGAAACTGATAGCTTGTATATTAACAACTTCATCACAAATCCTGACGCATCTACCACATAATACACATCTATCGATATCCCTTTCTATAAATGGGTTAGTATGATCAACAGGCGTATCATTGGGCTTTGGATCGAACCTAACCTGGCTAACACCAAATTCATATGTAAGATCCTGTAATGTACACTCTCCACCTTTATCACAGACTGGACAATCCAATGGATGATTTATGAGTAGAAGCTCTATTAATGTCTTTCTTATTTTAGCAAGTTTCTCATTATTTGTAGTTACTTCCATATTATCTGTAACTGGAGTTGTACATGCCGTCATAAGTTTTGGGTTGTTTTTAACCTCAACCAAACAAACCCTACAAGCTCCAAAAGGCTTTAAAACCTTATCATGACAAAGAATAGGGATATGAACCCCAGCTTTTTCTGCTGCTTCAAGTATTGTTGTATTTGGCTCAACCTGTACTTCAATTCCATCTATCTTTACATTCACCATAAACTTCCCCTTATCTAATCTATTGCATTAAATGGGCAGTTAACAATACACTCCCTGCATTTAACACACTTAGATTTATCTATATAGGCAACTTTACCTTTCTCCCAGCTAATTGCACCTACAGGGCACACCTTAAAACATATACCACATTTTTTACATCTATCATCAGCAACTACAAACTCTATCAATTCAGAACATTCCCTAGCAGGACATTTTTTATCCTTTATATGTGCCTCGTATTCATGTCTAAAATACTTGAGTGTTGTTAAAACTGGGTTAGGAGCAGTCTGCCCAAGTCCACACAATGATGCAGTTTTAATATCCTGAGCAAGATCCATCAAAGTCTCTATATCTCCTTCTCGACCTTCTCCTTTGGTAATTCTATTCAATATATCTAGCATTGTTTTTGTACCAATTCTACATGGGATACATTTACCACATGACTCCCTCTGGGTGAAGGTAAGGAAGAATTGCGCAACGTTCACCATACAGTTAGTTTCATCCATCACAACCACACCACCAGAACCCATCATAGCTCCAG
>JAINCL010000371.1:0-7161 GCA_036574145.1 Deferribacterales bacterium
TTCGATTGGCTAACCATTAGGTTTTCTGATTCGGTCAGATTTACTATAAAATTTGGACTATTTAATGTTTTGATATTTATAGGGCTTACTATACTTGCCGTTGATATGACTAAAAAGTTGCCTAAAAATCTTGTCCCTGAAGAGGATAAAGGTGCTATTCTAATTCTTTCATACCTTATGCCCGGTTCATCTTTACAACGGACAGATGATATCAAGAAAGAGGTTACAAATATTGTGTTAAATCAAGGGGATTTTGTAAGTGCTACATCAATGGCAGGGCTTGAGCTCTCTGTTTTTGCTTTTAAATCCGATTCGGGTGTTATGTTTGCAATGCTTAAAGATTGGTCTGAGAGGGTAAGACCTGATCAATCATCATTTGCCATTGTCCAGAAGCTTTTCGGCATCTTTTCCCAAAATAAAGAAGCTATGATATTCCCTGTTAATCCCCCACCGATAATGGGTATGAGTAATACTGGCGGTTTTGAGGTATATGTTCAGGATAGAACAGGTGGTGATCCACTTTTATTGGGTAAATATATACAGGAGATTGTTCAAAAGTGTAATCAAAGACCTGAATTAATGCTTGTAAGAACTAATTATAATCCTAATGTTCCCCAGCTTAAGGTGGAGATCGATAAGGAGAAAGCTAAATCTATAGGTGTGGAGATATCTGATATCTACTCAACTCTGGGTTCTACACTGGGTACTTACTATATCAACGATTTTAATCTTTATGGTAAAACTTACCATGTCAACTTGCAGGTTGATGGAGGGTTTAGAGAAAATGTTGAAGATCTGAAAAATATTTTTGTAAAAAATAGCGTAGGGGAATTTATCCCTATAAGTAATCTTGTTAATATTAAGAAATACGTTGGTCCAAGTATTATACAAAGATTTAATATGTTTAATGCTGCTCAGATAACAGGTCAGCCTAAGCCTGGATTTAGTTCTGGTGATGCTATAAAGGCCTTAGAAGAAGTTGCCAAAGAGGTGTTGCCAAATGGGTATACCATAGCTTATTCAGGGACTACTTATCAAGAGAAAAAGGTTGAAGATCAGGGAGGTAATGCAGTATGGTATGCACTTCTCTTTATATTTCTTATATTGGTAGCCTTGTATGAAAGCTGGACACTGCCGATTGTGATTTTGATGACGGTACCGATAGCTGTTCTGGGTGCTACTGGTTCTGTATTCTTTAGAGGTTTAGCCAATAATGTATATTTTCAGGTGGGTTTGATTACATTGATCGGTTTGACAGCGAAAAATGCAATTTTAATTGTGGAATTTGCCCAGCAGAAATTAAAAGAGGGGGCTGATCTACTTCAAGCTGCAATTGATGGAGCTAAAATAAGATTTAGACCAATTATGATGACATCCTTAACGTTTATCTTAGGTAGTTTACCACTTGCCATTAGTCATGGTGCTGGTGCCAATAGTAGAATAATTATCGGAACAACTGTTGTGGGTGGAATGATACTTGTAACTTTTATCGGGATATTTTACGTTCCATTATTTTATTATATATTGATGAATATTAGAAATCTTTTTAAGAAGATGAGGAAAGTGAAATGAAACAATATATTATAACTTTAATTATTGCTTTTATAGCAGGTTGTTCTTTTACACCTAAACTTGAAATTAATACTCCGCCTGTGCCGGATAAGATCGATAATGTTACTGGTGTAGTTGGTGAGGTTGATATCAATACCGAATGGTGGAAAATATTCAACGATGAGAAGCTGAACAAAATAGTCGATGAGGTGATACAAAATAATAGAGATATAAAATCTGCCACTCTTAGAGTTTCCCTCGCCCTTGCAAATCTGGGGATTGAAGATGCTAACCTTTACCCTTCTGTAAATATAAATGCAGGTGTATCGAGGAGTAGTGTAAGTAAAGAGGTTTCACCATATAGAGAAATGATACTCAATAATTATAATATAGGTGCCTCTGTATCCTATGAGATCGACTTCTGGGGTAAATTAAGGGCACAAAAAGGTGTAGCCGTAAGTCAGTATAACGCATCGATTTATGACAAACAGACTTTGATGATTTCTGTGGTATCAAGTGCAGTGAATATCTACTTTAATATAGTTACATTAAAAAAACAGATTGATGTAATGGATAAGTATATATCGATGTATGAAGAAACATATAATTATAGAAAGAAACAGTATGAAAATGGCTTGATTAGTGATTATACACTTAAGCAGACGGAAGTCCAATTACTGAATGCAAAAGCTCAAGTGGTATCGATGAAGCAGTCTTTGGAACAGCTAAAAAGCAGCCTCAGTTTGCTGGCAGGGAGAAATCCTAAAGATATATTTGAGAAAGATATATCTACCACTAATGAGTTAATGGTGGAAGTGAGGTTACCGATTATCTCATCAAAAGCTCTTCTTGAAAGACCAGATATTAAAGCTGCCATTGAAAGGGTAAAAAGTTCGAATTTCAATATAGGAACTGCTAAAGCATTATATTATCCCAATATTAGCCTTACAGGGTCTTTGGGCTTTGCAAGTAACGAATTAGGTAACCTTGCCCAATCTTCTGCAAACTTCTGGAGTCTCGGTTCAGTGATCTATTTCCCGTTATTGGATTTTGGTAGGATAAAAAACAGTGTGAAGAAAAGTGAGATATCATTGGACATTGCTATTAATGAATATGAAAAGGTAGTTCAGAATGCCTTTAAAGAGGTATATGATATTTTAAATAGTATAAGATTTTTGAATGAGAAAAAAGAGGTAAAGCTAAAAGAGATCAAAAATCTTGAAGAGGTTTTGGCTATTTCAAAGAGATATTATGATGTGGGTAGGATATCGATATTTGAGGTTCTGGAAAATGACCGTTACCTTTTAAACAGGAAGATGGAGATGATATCGATTGAAAATGATATTTTAAATAGTTATGTGAATCTTTATAAGGCTCTGGGTGGGTTTAATAATAGCAATTAATAAATAGTTAATTTTTATTGGGTTATTAAATGATTGATTTTTTATTTTGATTGTGTTAACATTTTAAAAAGCTGTTATTTTCCCTAAAAATTTTTAGGTGGTTTTTATGGATGAATTTTTAACCAACGATATATTCAAAACTGTTCTTGATTCAGCCAAAGATGCTGTTGTTATACTTAATCCTGAAGGGAGGATTATATACTGGAATAAATCTGCGGAAGATATTTTTGGGTATAGTTCAGATGAAGTGATGGGCAGTGATGCACATGAATTGTTGGCGCCAAAAGAATTTTTTAGTAAATATTTGAATGCCTTTCCACATTTTAAAAAAACTGGAGAAGGTAACGCGATAGGTAAGACTATAGATCTAACAGCCATAAGGAAAGATGGCGAGATAATAGAAATATCTCTATCACTATCATCTTTTAAAATAGATGATGGATGGTATGCTTATGGTTTTATCAGGGACATTACTGAGATGAAAAAAATTGAAAGGGAATTGAAGGATAGTTATGAAAGATTTAGGGTATTTGAGGAATGTTCTTCTGGTGGTATAATAATTCATGATAAGGGGTTAATTATAGAGTGCAATAGTGTTCTTTCTGAAATGACAGGGTATAGTAGAGAAGAGTTAATCGGTATGAACGGGTTACTCCTCGCCTCAGAAAGATGTAGAAAAGAGGTAATGGAAAAGATATTATCCGGATACGGTAAACCCTATGAAGCTATAGCGGTCAGAAAAAATGGAGAAGAGTTCCCTGTCAGGATTCATGGTAAAAATGTAACTTATAAAGGTAAGTTGTTAAGGGGAACAGAGATTAGAGATCTGTCGGATATAAAAAAGTTGGAGCATGTCGCTGAAACTAATGAAAGAAACTTTTATAATATCTTCAATTCCATGAACGATACTGGGTGGATTATAGATTTCGATACCAGTATTGTGGATGTTAATGATGCTGCATGTAGGGTTTTAGGGTATTCAAAGGAAGAACTACTTTCAATGAAGATTAGCGATATAGACCCTTATCTAAAACCGGAGATGATTCAGCATCTGGTAAAGAGTATGTTGGAGGATAATTTTCAACGTTTTGAATCGAAACATAGAAGGAAAGATGGTCATTTAATAGATGTTGAGATAAGTTCAAACTTAATAACATATAGCAACAGAACATTAATACTAAGTATTGCAAGGGATATTACAGATAGAAAACGTGTAGAAGAGCATCTAAAGCATGAGTATGAACTTTTTTCAGGGGGGCCTGTTTTTATTATCGAATGGTTGCCAGAAAATCATTGGCCAATTAGATATGTGTCTAAAAATATAAAGGATATTTTAGGGTTTTCTCCAGAGTATTTAATGTCAAAAGAGTTCCGTTATTATGGTTATATTCATCCCGACGATATTGATAGGGTTAGAAGTAAGATTTTATACAACATGGAACATAAGGTTGATCGATTCGATGATACTTATAGATTTAGGGATGCTAATGGTAGTTACAGATGGTTATACGACCATACGATATTTGAAAGGGATGAAAGTGGGAGTATTGTTAATATACGGGGTTATCTTATGGATATAACAGAGCAGAAAAATATAGAATATGAACTAAAATTATTTTCTGATATTGTTTTTCAGAGTCCTGTATCTGTTATGGTTACCGACATAGATGGTAATATTTTATATGTAAATCCAGCATTTACAGATATTACAGGATACAGTTTTGATGAGGTATATGGGAAGAACCCAAGGATACTAAGTAGTGGAAGGCACCCAAAAGCTTTTTATGATGATCTCTGGAACACCATTAATTCGGGTAAGGTGTGGAAGGGTGAATTTATAAATAAGCGGAAAGATGGATCTATTTATTATGAAAGTGCAATCATTTCACCTGTGAAAGATGAGAAAGGGTTTATAAGAAACTTTATGGCCATTAAAGATGATGTAACGGTCTTAAAGGGTTTGGAAGATAGATTAAAAGAGGAGAGGGACAAATTAAGTACAATTATAGAAGCCTCACAGTTGGGCACGTGGGAGTGGAATATACAGACAGGTGAAACTGTTTTTAATGATAAATGGGCAGATATTATCGGTTATACTCTTGATGAGCTTCAACCTACAAATATAGATACATGGATTAGATTTACCCATCCCGAAGATTTGAAAAAAAGTAATGAATTTTTAGAGAGACATCTTAATGGTGAAACTGAGTTCTACGAATGTGAAGTAAGGATGTTTCATAAAAATGGAGATTATGTTTGGGTTTTGGCTCGCGGTAAGGTAATAGAGCGGACGGAAGATGGTAAGCCTCTAAAGATGTTTGGTGTTCATGTAGAGATTACTGAGTTCAAAAAGCTTGAAAGAGCTTTAAAAGAGGCCAAGAATATTGCGGAGGAGAATGAAAATAGGTTACTGACATTTATTAATTCTATCCCAGACATCGTTTGTTATAAGGATGGTGCTGGTAGATGGTTGCTTGCCAATGAAGCAGATCTGGAGATTTTCCAATTAAAAGGTGTAGATTATTATGGGAAGACTGATGCAGAGCTTGCTGAATTTACCCATGATAGATATAATGAAGCATTTATGACATGTATGGTTTCAGATGAAGAGGCCTGGAAGAGGGGTACTATTATTAAAGGTATTGAAAAGATCCCAACTGTGGATGGTGGTTATAAAATATATGATGTTTATAAGATCCCTCTTTTCAACGATGATGGTTCACGTAAAGGGCTTGCTGTTATTGGAAGGGATATAACCGATCTTATCTCAGTACAGAATGAGCTAATAGAAGCTAAAGAAAAGGCGGAAGAGAGTAATAGACTCAAGACAGTTTTTCTTGCCAACATGAGTCATGAAATAAGGACACCAATGAATGGTATTTTCAGTATAGTGGAGCTATTGAAGCTTACCAGATTAAATGAAGAGCAGAGGTCTTATATTGAAATCATCGAGATGAGTAGTGAACACCTGTTATCCATTATAAACGATATTTTGGATATCGCAATTATTGAGGCTGGTAAACTAAAATTGGAGTGCTCCGACTTTAATTTGGAGAATGTAATCGATGAAGTGGTCTCTGTTATTGAACCTAAAGTATTGGAGAAAGACCTTGAATTGATCTGTGATATAGATTTGAAAACCCCTCTCCTAATTAAAGGGGATCCGGTCAGGTTGAGGCAGATTTTGATTAATCTTGTGGGTAATGCTGTTAAATTTACCGATAAAGGTGAGATTGTAATTGAAGTGGATGTTGAAACTGAAGATGAAGATAATGTTACTTTAAAATTTTATGTTAAGGATACAGGTATAGGTATCCCAGAAGATAAGAAGGAAGCTATATTTGATAAGTTTGTTCAGGTGGATGGTTCCATCACCCGTCAGTATGGTGGCACAGGTTTGGGGCTTGCCATTACCAAATCTTTGGTTGAGATGATGGGTGGTGAGATTGGGGTGGAAAGTACTGTTGGGGTTGGGTCAACTTTTTGGTTTAAAATAAGATTTGAAAAGCAGATGAAAGGTGAAGAGAAATTACAAGACGAGGACTTATCAAAACTAAAAGGGATTAATATTCTGGTTATCTCTAAAAACTTTCACTTTAGGGATATATTGCTAAAACATATTGCAAAATGGGGGATGATACCGGATGTTGCCGATAATATAGATGATGCTTTAAAAATGATTTCAGAAGATAGTATGATGAAAGGTTATAAACTTGTTCTTATTGATGAAGAGATCATTAAAAATGATGAAGATCGGTTTATAAAACATTTGAAATACATAAAGATTAAGCCTATCATACTTGTTAAAGGTAAGAAGTATTCGTCTAATATATCTGGCTCTGATGATGATTTCTGTAAGAGATTGATTAAGCCTATTAAATTTAGAGGATTGTTTAATGTCATCATGGAACTGTTAAGTTTTAGTGATAATGAAAAAGAAGTACCATGTGCTGTTTTAGAAAATAAAGTATCGTTCTGCAATGAAAATTTACGAGTTCTTTTAGTTGAAGACAATATAGTAAATCAGAAAGTTACAAAACTGATTTTTGAGCAGCTGGGTTTAAAAATAGATGTTGTATCTAATGGTAAGGAATCGGTGGAAGCTGTTAAACAGAGATATTACGATGTTATTTTTATGGACTTACAGATGCCTATAATGGATGGTTTGGAAGCCACTAAAATTATAAGAAAAATCAGCAATGAAATT
>JAINCL010000372.1:0-3003 GCA_036574145.1 Deferribacterales bacterium
GATATCTTTTTCTAAGATACCGGAACATTATACTGCTCTTATACTAAAGATCATTTCTATCATTATTGTAATTTCTGTTACTTTGGCAGTTGCTAATTTGATAAGTAGTATTTTTACCCAATATCTAAGGGAATCTCAGGTAGCCATCCCAAATACAGGATTATTCCAGGCTTTAATTAAATCTACAATTTATATTATTGGTGTTCTAATTATTTTAAATAGGTTAGGTATTGCCATAGCACCTCTTATAACTGCTTTAGGTGTTGGTGGTCTTGCTGTTGCACTTGCTTTAAAAGATACCCTTTCTAATCTCTTTTCAGGGGTTCATATAATGGTTGAAAGGGCTATTAAAGTGGGTGATTTTATAATGCTTGAGAATGGAGTAGAAGGGTTTGTGGATGATATTACATGGAGAACAACCAGAATTAAAACTGTTCAAAATAATTTCGTCATTGTACCCAATGAGAAGATGGTTCAAAGTATAATAACAAATTTTGATCTCAACGATCAAAAATTAGCTGTACCTATAAATGTTTCTGTAAGTTATGATAGTGATATAGATCATGTAGAAAAAGTTTTATTGGAAGTTGCTAAAAAATGTATGGACGAAATGGATGGTTTTGCAAAAGATTCAGAACCTATAGTTAGGTTTATGCCAGGTTTTGGTGAGAGTTCAGTAGATTTTACTTTAATAGTTTTTGCGGATCAGATAAAATCAAGACCTGTTATTCAAAGTGCAATAAATAAGGAGATTTTCAAACGTTTTAGAACAGAAAATATAGAGATACCATATCCACAGAGGGTTATACATATGAAACAATAGATAAGATGGGGGTAAAGATGCTGAAAAAACTTTATGAAGTTCTCAATAAGACTGTTATTCCTCAAACTTCTCCAGTAGCTGTTAGGGTTATTCTGGATGATATTAATCCACCAAAGGTTAAAGTTGCTAATAAGAATATGAGTATCTGCCAGCAGATATCTTATTCCAGATATTATGGATGGTCTACATTGTCATCTAAAGAAAATAGTTATTGTGTACTTGGTGCATCTTGCTGTGGATTAATCAATGTGCCTGAAAGGATTGTAAATGTGGAAGTTAATTGCAATATATATCAGAAAGATATCGAGGCTGCCAAAAAGATGCAGGCGATGATGCCAAGAATACAAAAATCGATAAAGTATATATTAACTTATCCGATAACAAGACCTGTCGAAAATTACAAGCCTGATCTTATTGTAATGTATGTTAATTCTGCCCAAGCCATGAGATTGATACAGGCTTTTCTTTATAAAGATGGTGGAGAATTTATTTTTAAAACTTCTGGTGATGCAGGTGTATGCTCCAGAGGAGTTGCTCAGGTGTATAATACAGGTAAACCGACCGTAGAGATACCATGTATTGGGGATAGAAGGTTTGCAATGGCTCAAGATCATGAGATTATTGTATCATTTCCCTACAATTATATTGATGAACTGATAGAAGGGTTAGAGGCTACTCATAAAAGTGGTATCCGATATCCGATTCCATTTCAGATACCTGATCATTGTGATCTTCCTAAAAACTATATTACGAGTAAGGAGGATTATTAAAATTTTGTTGAACTTTTCAGCGATGTTAGTATCTTGATATACATGGAGAGAAAAAAGTCAGAGAATTTTATAATAGATGAAGTGTTAAAAGGTAATTCTACTGCATTTGAACTTTTAATATTAAAATATCAAAAGCAGCTATTTCTAACATCTTTAAATATTGTAAAGGATGAAGAAACTGCTAAGGATATAGTACAGGAAGCATTTTTAAAAGCCTATGAAAACCTAGGTAATTTAAGAAATAAAGAACAATTCTTTCCATGGATAAAAAGGATAGCTTTAAACATGTCTCTAATGAGACTTGATCGTGATAAGAGATTTGTGGATATGTATAATAACGAAGAAGAAGAGGATGATTATTTTTTCAACAATCAAACAGATGAAAATGATCCTGAGAAAGAGATATTGACAGAAGAGCTTAGAAGGTATGTTAGAAAATATGTGGATTCGTTACCAGCAAAATTAAGGGTGGTGATAATTTTAAGGGAAGTGGAAGATCTTAGCTATGAAGAGATTGCTGCTATGCTTAAAATTCCAGTAGGTACTGTAAGATCAAGGCTTTTTAATGCAAGACAGATTATTAAAGAGAGACTAATAAATCAGGGGCTGGCAGATGGCTTGTACAAAGTATCGTAAACTCATTAATGAATTTCTTGATAACGAAATAGCTGAAAGTGAAGAGTTGGTGTTATTAAGTCATCTTGAGGATTGTGCTGATTGTAAAACTTATATGAATAATATTAATAATATAAAGGGATCTATTAAGGAAACTTTTTCCCATTCAAGTATAAATATTGATCTTTCCTATCAAATTATGGGTAAAATCTCTAATAAGAATAGGGTTAAAAATCATATAAAAAATAAAAACTTACTTATAAAAGTTGCTATTATTGCAATTTCATTTATTTTGCCTATAATGTTTGGAATATTTTTCATGTCTGAAAAACATTATGCTTCCAATGATGATACAGAACGTTTAGTTCTGGAACATCTTGAAAAAGCTCAAAATACCCAACTTATTCATGTAGCTTATTCTTATGGTAAATAAATTAGATTATGAGAATAGTTTTAACATTTGTAACTATCTTCTGGACAACATTAGGCTTTTGTAATAGTTTTTTCATTAAGATAGCTGTTGATAAAAATAGCTATGTTACTCTAACTTATAAAGATACCTCTGAAATAGCTACATCTGATGTTAAAATCAGGTTAATAGCCAAAATGATAAGTGATAATTTTTTTGATCCAAATTCAATTTCTAAAGAATATTATAATATTGTTGTTAAAGATAATATAAAATTTTCTGGTAAAAATGTTAAACAGTACGATATGATTCCGATAAAGAAGGATAGATTTGCTCATATAATCACATCATATGGTAGCCTTATCGTGAGAAGGGAGGTATACGAT
>JAINCL010000373.1:0-7605 GCA_036574145.1 Deferribacterales bacterium
GCCCAAGCAGTATATACCTGCGGTTGAAAAGGGGCTTAGAGAGGCAAGCCAAAGGGGGGTTTTGGCAGGATTCCCTACAATAGATTTTAAAGCGATTCTCTATGATGGATCTTACCATTCTGTTGACTCATCTGAATTGGCATTTAAAATTGCAGCATCTTTGGCGTTTAAAAAGGTTGCCATGATGGCTTCTCCTGTAATATTGGAGCCTATTATGAACCTTGATGTATTTGTACCAGATGATGATACTGGAGCTGTTATCGGCGATCTAAATGCACGTAGAGGTAGGATTGTAAATGTAGAACCACAGGTTAATGGTCAGCATATAAGAGCTCAGGTTCCTATGGCAGAAGTATTAAAATATGCACCAGATCTTAGAAGTATAACTGGTGGACGTGGTTCATTCACTATTGAATTTAGTCATTATGAGGAATTACCAAGCTATCTTGCTGAAAAAGTTATAGCCGAGAATAAGAGAATTAAAGAAGAGGAAGAGGAAGAGTAAATAAGGGGGAGGATTTCTCCTCCTTATTTGTATACGATGCTTAGATTAAATCTTTTAAGATATTTTGATAAAAGTTTTTCTCAGATTTACCAGATTGAACATGGTGAAATTGCCCCAGAATCTGATGATATAGTATCAGAACATGAAACTACTGATGTTGTTAATGAGAAGACAAAGAGTTACAATAAAAAATATCTAAAGATTGCTGCAATAGTAATGACATTTTTATTCCTTATAACATCAGGGGTTGCATTCTTTTTTTACTATAAAATAAAGCAGTTAGAAAAAGAGATTGCTCAAAGACAGGTTCAACAAAAAGTTAACCATGAACCGAAAATAAAACCTATTCCAAAGGATAATCAACATGGTGATGATATTAATAAAGATAAAATAAATGAAGAAGATATCGATTTTGTAAAGATCGGAACTATTCAATTTTTAGAAGAGAATCCAATTGATAATGAAGAAAAGAAAGTTGCTAACATAAAAGAAGAAAATAATAAAACTGTTGTTAAAGACACTAAAAAAGATCATAAAAACGATACAGGTGTACAAAATGTAATATTTCAGCTTGTTATAGATAAAATTTATCAGGGTGAAATAGATAGACTTAAAAAATATCTGTCAGATTTTAAAGTGTCTTATCAATCGGTATCTAAAGGGAAAGAGAAGTTGACAGTTTATAAGGCATACAGATATGTAAACAGGTCTAATGTATATCTTGGGGATAAACCTGTGGAGCTACTTGCGATCTTTTATAATAAGGAAGAGGCTATAAATTTTCTTAGAGGTATTTTGCAAAAAGGGGTTATTACTTCTAAAGTGGAAGAGGTTGAAGTATATGAAATAATAATTTCCTCTTTTAAATCTGAAACAGAGGTTTCAAACTTTATCGAGAAAACTAAGTTGAAAGATAAAAAGTACGAAATAAAAAATCTTAGATATTGACAAATAAATAATTTTTTAATAAAGTTAATTAAAATTAGGGGGTTGTTATGACTAAAGCTGAGATAGTAGATATAATTCATGAAACACTTGGTATATCTAAAAAGGATATTTATAAAGTAGTAGATGCAGTGTTTACAAATATCAAAGAGGAGATTTTAAAGAAGAATAGTGTTAAGATTTCTGGTTTTGGTAGTTTCGATGTTAAAACAAGGGGTAGAAGAATAGGTAGGAATCCTAAAACAGGTGAGGAAAAGGTAATAGAAGCAAGGACAGTGGTTTCTTTTAAGCCAAGTAGATTATTGAAAGAAGAGGTTAATGCAAAATAAATTATACTACAGAATAGGTGAGGTCTGTGAGATAACAGGCCTCAAGCCATCTGTAATCCGTTTCTGGGAAAAAGAATTTAGACAGTTAAGTCCAATAAAATTGAGTTCAAATCAAAGATATTATACGAAAGATCATATAGAGCTTATACTCCAAATTAAAACGCTACTCTATGAAGAGAAGATGACCATTGAGGGTGCAAAAAAAAAGATAAAGAATCAAAATAAGTTAATTGATTCACAAGAGATAAAGAAAGAGTTAATTGAGATCCTTAATATCTTAAAAGGTGTTTAGAGTTTTATAAATCTTTTACGGAGATAATTTTTACACCTTTTGAATCAAGCTCCTTGAATGTTTTATCACAATCTTCAGGATTTATACCCTTAGTGGCTTCTTTTATAAGAAAAACATTAAATCCATTTTTTAATGCATCAAGAGAGGTTGCCTTAACACAATATTCAGTGGCGAGCCCTGTAATATATAAATCTTTTATACCTTTTTCTTTTAAAAATGCTGTTAAATCAAGATTTGTTGCTTCAAAAGCGGAATATCCGGTATCTGACCCGTCAGTACCTTTGAAAAGAAATATATCTATTCTATCTTTTTTCAGGTCTGGATGTAATTCTGCCCCTTTGGAATTAGCAAGGCAATGTAATGGCCATTTTTCGAAATGTTCACCTTTGTCTGGATGCCAATCCTGTGAAGCGATAACTATATCAAATTTATCAATTATATTATTTATATAAGGCACAATTTTATCTCCTTCAGGTACAGCAAGATTACCACCAGGACAGAAGTCATTTTGCACATCTACTATTATAAGAGCTTTCATATAGCCTCCTTGAAATAGTCAGCGATTATCTGATTTTTAAGTTTCAAAAGGGTATTACATACTTTTACATTATATTTAATCGGTTTTTTTATCCGTTTAATAGGTTCTGGAAGCATTAAAAGACGTTCATTACTATATTTTTTGATATCTGATATAGATTTTTTAGGGAAAATTCTTTTCCCTTTTTCAAACATTTTATTTAATAATATCTCACCTTTATCTGTTTGGAGGAGTTTTTCAAGCACTATTTTATCTTCTTTGAATTTATCATTATCTTTGAATCTTACTATATTCTTTATATCTGGTAATAGTACTTTTTCAGGATTATTTGAGATCTTTATTTTCGGTTTGCCATCAATGGATATCAATTTATAAACCCCATCAAGTGCAGCATCATCTTTACCTGCTGAGAGTTTTGTACCAACTCCAAATATATCTATAGGTGCTCCTTGTGATAGTGCTTCATCGATTATAAACTCATCAAGCATGTTTGATACAACTATTTTTATGTAATTAAGTCCATTTTCATCTAAAATTTTTCTACAATGTCTTGAGAGTTCAACAAGATCACCACTGTCCAATCTAATGCCCAATATCCTTTTCCCCTCCAGTTCCATCTCTTTTGCAACTTTTATGGCATTAAACAACCCACTTTTTATGGTATCATAGGTATCTATTAATAATATTGTTTTTTCACCATAAATTTTAGCAAATTCTCTAAATGCTTTAATCTCATCATCAAAACTCTGTATCCATGAATGTGCCATCGTTCCAGATGGTGGGATCTCATATAGCATTGCTCCAAGTACATTTGAAGTCATGTCAGCACCACCTATAGCAGCTGCCCTTGTTGCTGCTATCCCTCCAAGCCCCTGGGCTCTTCTTAATCCGAAATCTATTACCGGTTTCCCTTTAGATGCTATTTTGAGCCTTGAAGCTTTTGTTGCAATTAATGATTGAAAGTTTAGAGTATTTAAAACGATTGTTTCCAATAACTGTGTTTCAATTAGGTTTCCGTGTATTCTTAAGATCGGCTCATAGGGAAAAACTATTTCACCCTCTTTCACTGAATATATTGTCCCCGTAAATCTTAAATTTTTTAAAAATTTTAAAAAATCTTCCTTAAAGTTGAGACTTTTTAGGTATTCAAGGTCATCATTATCAAATCTAAAATTTTCAAGGTAATCAAATAGATCTTCTAGTCCAGCAAAGACTACATAGCTGCCACAAAATGGGGAGCTTCTAAAAAAATAATCGAATACAGCCTCATTATTAATTTTTCCTGTGAGGAAGTAACCTTGAGCCATGGTAAGTTCGTAAAGATCTGTATAAAGACCTATATGTTTGTCAAGTAACATTTTGCATTGCACTCCAATTTTAACTATTTCCCTTAAGTATTCATTTTACCCCTTTTTTCTCTTTTAGTCAAATATTTCATTTATGTAATTAACAAGTTCATCATAATCCCTTTGTCTTCTCACAATCTCGGTACCTATTACAAAACCATCTGCATAGGATAAAATCTTGTTGGTATCATCTTTTGTTTTCACACCAAAACCGAGTATAACTTTTTTATTTGTAATTTCTTTGATATATCTATATTTATTAATTATATCCTTATCATTAAAGTCTATCTTTCCACCTGTTATCCCTCTAATACCTATGAAATATATAAAATCGCCTTTTGCATTTTTCAGTTTAGAAATATCTTCAGTTCTCGATTCTGGTGTAACAAAGCTGATTATCGGAATCTCCAAACCTTTTTTGTAAAAGAAATTATGTCCTCTGTTGGGTAGATCTGCAATAATTATTCCATTTAAAGTATCTGCTACCATATCTGAAAATTTTTTTATACCGAAGTGGTATATTATGTTGGAGTAAGTCATAAAATATATTTTTTTATCACCTTTATTTATCTTAACAAAATCGATAATATCTTGTAAATTATAACCTTTTTCTGCAACCTCATCAGAAGCTTTAGCTATAACAGAACCATCTGCTACAGGGTCATTAAAAGGGATACCAACTTCTATGAAATCTATTTTTGAATTCACTAAGAAATTAAATTCCTTTACAAATGTCTGTATATTTGGATAATTTGCTAATATATATACACCTTTCATATCATCCCCTTATCTTTTTCATAATCTCTAACTATGGTAAGGTCTTTGTCCCCCCTTCCAGAAAGTAATACAAGTAACTTTTTATTTACAAACTCTTTGTGGTTTTTTATGAAATACCCAATGGCATGGCTTGATTCAAGGGCAGGCAATATCCCTTCATATCTGGTGAGTTGATAAAATCCTTCCATCGCTTCATCATCTGTTACTGACTTGTAGCTAACTCTACCTATGGAGTGCAAATAGGCATGTTCTGGCCCTATACCCGGGTAGTCAAGTCCAGCTGAAATTGAATGGACTTTGGCAATCTGACCTATTTCATTTTGTAAAATATAACTTAAGCTACCTTGAAAAATACCTTTTTCACCAAAATTTATCGACATTGCATGTTCTCCTAATCTGTTGGATTTTCCACCTGCTTCAACGCCTATAAGTTTTACATGTTCAACATCTAAAAAGCCTTTAAATATTCCAATTGCATTGCTTCCTCCACCAACACATGCTATGACATAATCTGGGTATGAACTAAATTTATCCTCAAAATATAAGCGAGCTTCTTCACCTATCACCGATTGAAAATATGCTACGATGGTTGGAAAGGGGTGTGGACCTAAGGCTGAACCAATTATATAATGAGTAGTTTCAACATTTGTAATCCAATCTCTTAAAGCTGCACTTACAGCATCTTTTAATGTACGACTCCCCTCATCGACAATACTTACCTCTGCGCCTAATAGTTTCATTCTGTGTACATTCATCGCCTGTCTTTCAGCATCGATCTTACCCATATATATCGTGCATTTTAATCCTAATAGTGCTGCTATTGTAGCTGTAGCAACACCATGCTGTCCGGCTCCAGTTTCAGCTATTACCCTTTTCTTACCCATAAATTTTGCAATTAATCCCTGCCCTATGGTGTTATTAATCTTATGTGCACCGGTGTGGAGTAGGTCTTCTCTTTTTATGAAAAGGTTACAATTGTAAATCTTTGATAGGTTTTCTGCATAAAATATGGGAGTTGGCCTACCAGCGTAGTTTTTAAGGTAATAGTTTAGTTTTTCTTTAAATTCATTATTATTTCTTAGTTGTTCAAAGGTTTCTTCCAATTGGTCCAGAGCTGGAATCAATGTTTCAGCTACAAACTGTCCACCAAATTCACCAAAAAATCCTTTCATATCATACCTCTTTTTATTTCATTCATGAATTTTTTCATTAACAATCTATCTTTTATCCCATAGGTTGATTCCACACCGCTTGATACATCTACTCCAAAAGGTTTATAACGTTTTACTAGCTCAAATACATTTTCAGGTGTTAGACCACCAGCAAGTATCAGTTTATCCTTTATTTTATCTACCCAATCAGGGATATTTACAAATTTACCTTTACCTTTACTTCTATCAAGTATAAAGATTTTGGCATGGTAAGCTGGTTCATCTTCTATTGCAAGTATCAATTTCTCCATTTCAATAAATTCTGATATCTGTATATGATCAAAATATTTCTCAACCGCAGTAACTTCTGAAAAATTAATGGCAACAGCAACTGTTTTAATCTTCCCTTTAGCATAATTTGCCAACTTAATAGATTTTTCTAATCCAATATATCTTGGACTTTTAGGGTATAGCACAACTCCTATTGCTGAGTATCCCAGTTCAATTGCTGTATCAATATCCTCTTCTCTTGTGATGCCACATACCTTAACAAACATCGTTTAATCCTCTGTATAGTTCATGAAAAGCATCTTTAAGGTTATTATGTTTCATAAAGTATGTTCCCACCAAAAAGGCATTTGCGCCGGCTTTTTTAAATCTCTTAATATCTTTGTAACTTTCAATTCCACTCTCTGCAACTTTAAAAATTCCATTATCTATATTGGATATTAGCTTTATAGCATTTTCTTTATTAATTTCAAATGTATTAAGGTTTCTGCTATTGATTCCAATCATATTGAAGGGGAGATCTTTTACCCTTAGGTATTCATCTTCCGTATGAATTTCCAGTAACGTAAATAGACCTAATTTTTTGGCATATTCCAACAGCTTTACAAGGGTAGGGTTATCGAGAATTGCAGCTATTAGTAGTATTGTATCTGCTCCGTGATGATAGGCATAATCTATCTGTATTTCAGATATTATAAATTCTTTACAAAGTATCGGTATTTTTAGTATTTCTGAAGCTTTTTGTAGATTTTCAAATGAACCACCAAAAAATTTTTCATCTGTTAAAATACTTACCATCCCTGCACCGTAAGTTTCATACCCTTCTAACTGTTCTTTTAAATCTTTAGAGTTATCGATTATGCCTGCAGAAGGTGAGGCTTTTTTGAATTCTGCTATAAAAGGTTTATCTGCCAACGATTTTAAAGGGTTTAATATAGCTTTTTTTCTTGTTAATGATATATATGGTAAAGCCTTAATTTCAGATTTTTTATAATTGACTATTTCTAAAAGTTTTGAATGCATTATTGCTCCTTCAGTGTTAATAATTTATTATAAGCATTACCGCTTTTTATATTATCATAAGCATGTTGGTAATGTTTTTTTATATCACCTTTATTTATGAGATATAAAGCAACTGCTGTGTTGATGGCGAAAGCTTTTGATATCTGTTCATTTTCACCCTTGAGCCCCTCTAAGAAGAGATTAACCGCCTCAGTTCCATCTGAAACCTCTGGTAGTTGAAAAGGCTCAAAAAAATCGCTTGGATCTATAAAGAATAGATCTATTTCACCATCCTTTATGATATAAGCTTTTGTAATCTCAAGAGTTGAAACCTCGTCAAAACCATCATCTGATGAGTATATTAGCATATTTTTCTTACCCAAAAGTAAAGCTGCGTCTGTGTAGGTTTTTAACATCGATTTTCTACTTATC